>CANHJH010000109.1 GCA_947460365.1 Sphingobacteriia bacterium
ATAGCTAACATCTTGTACGGCATTTTTTTTATCGATCGCTATACTTGCAGCAATCGCAGCACTTTGGCCAAGTACCATAAATACTGGCTCCATTCTAATTGATCCAAAAGCAATGTGGGAAGCAGACAAACAAACTGGTACAAATAGATTTTGAGCTTCAGTTCTTTTAGGTACAATTGAACGATAACTAATTGGATAAGGACCTGCTACATGTGCCTCTACATTTCCTTCGTTTTTTACAAAACCATTCAGATCTACATAGCGCTGTGCGTGATGAGAATCCATACCATATGCTGCAAGAGCAACTGCGTCATCAACTATAGTAATTTTCTCACAGTTTTTTTGAGTCATTATATAATCACTTATCATTCGTCTTGCCTCACGAACATACAATTGTCCAGACCATCCATCACCATTTTCATATTCATCCTTGCAGGTTCCCCATTTCGAAACGACCGCTCTTACTTTAGAGGGTATGCGGGGATGATAGGCTAATGTCCACATGAGTCCTTGTTGATAATTTTTGTGTTGTTGAAAGATGGAATCACGTACTTGGTAAGTTGCGGAAGGATAGTCATAATTCTGACCAATAAAATCAGTAGAAAATCCTTTTTGATTATTGGTATCGGTTTTTCGGTTGGGCATACTAGAATTAATCCAGGGTACAAATGAATCTCCATAATTATACATATTTTCTATAGGGCCATCAGCTGCCTCATAATTTCTAAACAAGAGTTCATATTCCAATTCATTATAACTTTTAGGTTTTGTGAATGGTATTTGGTTATCTGGATGATCTGTAAGGGTCATTCTAAAGCAATAAGCCTGAATCCTGTGATCTGCACTTCCATCTACCCCCGGCTTATCAGCACTAATAAAGGGCAATAATCCACTAGATGGATCTCCTTTTACTATATAAGGATCCACGCCCTCTACAAAATTATGATAGTATGCATTAGTTGAAATGGTCTTCCTTAAACTGAAACTTAATTTACTTGCCTGAACTCCATTAAGGCTTTCACCATATTGCTTCGATGATTCTCTACCTACAATAAAGGTTACGCCTGATGAGGCCATTAAATCTCCCTCATATGTAGCATCTATAAACATTTTACCAATGTATACCTGACCAGTCTCCATTTGTATAGAATAAATAGATTGGCCAAATTTTCTTACACCCGATTTCCTGTCTAGGCGCTGTTGATATACTATTGTAATGTTTTTCTCATTTCTTATCATTTCCTTGAATACTGAAAGCGCTGCTGAAGGCTCAAAAGTCCACATTGCGTCATCATTAGAAGATGTAGTGGTTTGTCCCCCATCACGATAAGTCTCTGGATTTTGCCAGATCCAGCTTTCTGGTCTCTGATAATACCTTCTGATCATCTGATAAAAAGTTCTAGATAACCCACCTATAGCCTGCTTATTTCCAATATCAGTCTGGCCAAGGCCTCCTGTTGTTAATCCTCCCAATCTATTTCCTGGCTCAATCAGAATAACTTTTTTACCCATTCGTGACCCTTGTATTGCGGAAGCAATTCCCGCAGAAGTACCTCCATAGACAACAATATCAAATGTAGCTATATCAGATTGCGAATGTTGAGCACTTAAAAATGAGGAACTCAAAACAAGTAAAAGAAATAATATTGATTTGCTGTAGATCAACTGAAAATTTTTTATTGGATATATTTGCATGTATTTTAAAATAAACTTTACTTGAAAAGTAAACCATCTAGTAAATCTATCAATAAGTTATTAATGATACAATTATTTCTTAATCAACATTTTGCTAATGTGATCGAAGACAGATTTATAGTTTAACACTCATAAACTTGACTTTTTAGGTTAAATCTTTGATATGTATTTACTTAATGGCATTTGTTGCGAAAAAGTGGAATGACAATTAAATCCACTTTTCTATTGCTTGTGCGGATTTCTCATAATCTTCATCTAGCATTAGGTCATGCGACCCGCCTTCTATTATTGTAAGTTTGGCTTTGTAGTAATTTGCGGTGCTTGCAAATTCACGAACGGTGATGAGACCATCTTTTGAACCTCCTAATACTAATATGGGTGTAGACGAGGGTTGTGATATAGGGATTAACAAACCTAAATATGCGCGGAATGATTCAGCGCACATTCGATGTGCATATCGTTCAATAAGTATAGCCTTATTCAACATCAAATGAGGATATTTTTTAAAGGCACCTAGCAGATTTCTAAGAAGTAAGTAAGGAATCACACGCGGATAATGAAATATTACGCGAAGACTAGCTAATAAGACCCCAGACGGGGGTACTGATGAGACTAAAACTGCCTTTTTACAGGATCCAGTCCTTAGAAAATGTTGAACAATCATTCCACCCATAGAATGCCCAATAATAATTGGCGGTTCGTTTAAGTTTTCTACTTCGTTGCGAAGTGCTTGTACATAATCGCTAAGGGAGTAAGAAATGCGCCTTGTACTTCCTTCGGTTTCGTGCCCAGGAAGATTGAATGTAATACAATTATATCCCAGTTTCTCGAAATAAGGGACAAATTGCTCCTCCCAGCACCAAGAGCCATGACACATGCCATGAACAAAAACAATCGTTTCTTTCATTACATGGGGAATTTACTTACGTAGTTAGATGGAAGGTGTTTCTTCAATTGTTTTACAAATAAATGGAAGTCCACCGTAATCGTATGCCGAGGTGTTTTTATTTGTTGGAAATGAGGATGGGTGACTTCTCTTTGGCATAATGCTGCGATGTTTTTGGGTCTTTGCCAAAGTCCCTTAATCGCCCTCGCCGCTATCTTACTTTGCAATTCAGCCCCTGGCCAAATACAACCGAGCGGCTGGAACATGCCCACAAAAAACAGATTTTCGTATTTTTCATGCAGCATTTTCAAATAAAGCGGCACATCTCCTTCGCTGTAATTCAAGAAGTCTTTGCGGAAAAAGGGATGTTCTAAAATATAGCCAGTGCAAGCGATGATCGTATCAAATTCCTCCACAGTACCATCCTTGAAATGGACATTCTGCCCTTCAAAGTGATCAATATCTACTTTTGGGAAGACTTTGCCATGCCTTACTTTGTACAAAAGTTCCTCGTTGATGGTGGGATGTGTTCCCGTGATCGCATGTTCTGGTTCTTGAAGTCCGTAGTGCT
This sequence comes from Sphingobacteriia bacterium, assembly GCA_947460365.1. Taxonomy (GTDB): domain Bacteria; phylum Bacteroidota; class Bacteroidia; order Chitinophagales; family Chitinophagaceae; genus Sediminibacterium. The sequence continues at coordinate 3,153 of CANHJH010000109.1, forward strand.
TATTAGATCCAGAGATGATTTTTACTGATAATTCTGATAGAAAAAATTTCAACTTTGAGGGCAGAAACGCTAACCTGGATGCCACTACATCACTCGGTTTGCCAAACAAAAATTTTGGCACAATTCGGTAGCCTCTTCTCCAGCTAATACTCGTCCTCTTGCTCACACGACTTGTTTCAACCGCCACATCACAGGCAGAATTTCCACCACCTATGACAAGTATACGTTGATCTCTGAAAGTTTCTGCCTTTTTGAATTCATGTGAATGCATCAATTTACCTGTGAACTCGCCTGGATATTGAGGCATTCTTGGAAGCCAGTGGTGGCCATTGCAAACAACTAAATGTGTAAAGTATTCCGTTTTTTCGATGCCGTTCTTCACTGTTTTTACCACCCAGTTTTTAGCTTCGTCTAATTCGCAAGATTTTACCAAAGTTTGGAATTGAATGTGCGCATATAGATTAAAGTGTTCGGCATAACCCTGAAAATAGCGTCTTAATTGATCATGCGAAGGGTAATCTGGCATCCCTTTTTCGAAATCATCGAAGGTAAAGTCTTCATATTGCGAAAGGGTTTTGGAACTAATAATGTGTGTGGTCTCGAATACACTCGAGTGTCCCAAATGCTCATTATAGATCCAGTTTCCTCCTACTTGCGTATTTAATTCATAACAAACAGTATCTAACCCTTGATCTATCAAGTTTTTTAAAGCAGTTATTCCAGAGGGGCCTGCACCGATTACGCAAACTTTCGTCATATAAATTACTTTTATCAAATATAAAAGAATAAATAGTCTTTCATTTATATTCCATAATAAAAAAGGCCCGGATTTTAACCGGGCCTAGCGCTTAATTCTTTGGAAAGGATTGAACCCTTGTGGAGCCGACCGGATTCGAACCGGTGTCCAAACATCGTGACCATTAGCTTTCTACATGCTTATTTCTTTATTAATTGTAGGCGGTAAGCCGGAAAAGAACAAACCAAATCACCACTTAGCTGAATAGTCTTAGGTAACAAGCACAGCCTTTTGTTACAGCATCTCCTTTTGTTTTGAGTCGGCGGCGGCACTTGGAAAGAAGCGAACCTGTGCGGCGGCCCAAATGACTAACTAATCACTGATTAGGCAGCCATGGCATACTGAGTATTGCCAGTTAATGTTTGAATATTCAGATTAAAGTGCTAATTATCCAACGCACTGCATGCTTACACCAACCGTAACCTATGCTGTCAAAACCAACACGGCCCCATTTAAAAGTAAAAAGTCAACATAGTAAAAGAGAAGTGACTAATTAAAAATTTTCAATTATCAATTATCAATTATCAATTATCAATTACTTAAATAACCTCCAGAAATCTAATCCCAAAGCGTATGCCATAAGTCCTAATAGCAGTATCATACCTGCCATTTGGGCATATTCCATAAATTTATCGCTTGGTTTTCTTCCTGTAATCATTTCATATAGCGTAAATAAAGCATGTCCGCCATCCAATGCCGGTATTGGCAGTATATTCATAAACGCTAAGACTATTGAAAAAATACCCGTTAAAGTCCAAAATCTTTCCCAATCCCAAACACCGGGAAAAGTATTTCCAATACTAATTACACTACCTAAAGAATCACTTGCATTTACCTTTCCAGTGAAAATTTGCTTAATACCTGCAATATACTTATCCAATGTTTTCCAACAATCTGCTATTCCAATTGGAATGGATTCTAACAGTGAGTATTCCAACGTAACGGTACCCAATATGTCGAATGGACTGCGCTGAAAAAATCCTAAAGCCCCTTTATTATTCACCAAGGCTTTTACATGCAAAGTGTCTGCACCTCTCAATAAAGTAATCATCACCACTGAATCACTTAAACTCTTTTTAATAGCATCGAATTCCTGATAGTACTTGAATGAATGGTTATTCAATGCAATCAGCGTATCGCCTTTTAATAATTTACCCTCAGTTACCACAGCAGAACTACTAACCGAGTCTACAATTATAGGATAACGAGGCACTAGCATTCCACTAAACTTCTTTTGTTTAACAATGTTTTTGATAAAACCTTCAGGAATAGTAATATCAATTGGTTGCCCATCTCTGATGACCTGTAATTTTTTAGCTTCTGATAAAACGATATCAGACTCTAGTGTGCCAAAGTTTACAATTGCTTTTCCATCAATACCCACCACATGATCGCCATCATGGATGCCAATTGATTTAGCTAAAGAATCCGCATAAATGCCATACTTCAAATTTTTAACAGGTAATTCCTGCTTTCCCCAAACCCAGGCAATTCCAATAAATATAATGATAGCTAACAATACATTTACTACTACCCCTCCTACCATTATAATTAGTCGTTGCCAAGCCGGTTTTGCCCTAAACTCCCAAGGCTGAGCAGGCGCATTTAACTGCTCTTTGTCCATACTCTCATCTATCATACCGGATATTTTCACATATCCGCCAAATGGAATCCATCCAATACCGTATTCCGTTTCCCCTTTTTGTTTTTTCCAAAGACTAAACCATGGATTAAAAAACAAGTAAAACTTTTCTACTCGGCATTTAAAGAACTTAGCAGGCAAATAATGCCCTAATTCATGCAATACCACTAATATGGAAAAAGATAAAATGAATTGTGCTATTTTAACTCCTATTACAGATAAATTAATGGCCATTAAACTAATACTCATTCGCTCGAGATTTTATTTATATTTAAAATTACATTTGAATTAATGATGCTGCAAAGTCACGTGCTTCTGCATCTGTGTCGAAATATTCTTGCAAGGTAGGCTTTTCAATAAACTTTATTTTATTCATTGTGCGTTCCACCAAATCTGTTATATCTATGAACCCTATTCTGTTGCGTAAAAATGCAAACACAGCTATCTCATTGGCTGCATTTAAAATACAAGGCAGATTTCCTCCTTTATTTAATGCATCCATCGCTAACTGCAAATTTCTAAACGTTTTCAGATCTGGCTCTTCAAAATTCAATACATTGGGCTTATTGAAATTATACCTTGGAAAGTCATTAGCAAGTCTTTTAGGATAAGCCATTGCATATTGAATAGGAAGCTTCATATCAGGCAACCCCATCTGTGCTTTCATACTACCATCTTCAAACTGAACCATACTGTGGATAATACTCTGCGGATGAATAACCACACCAATTTGCTTTGGAGCTAAATTAAACAACCATTTAGCCTCAATCATTTCCAGGCCTTTATTCATTAAAGTAGCTGAGTCAATAGAAATTTTAGCTCCCATGCTCCAATTGGGATGTTGTAAAGCATGTTCCCTTTTAACATTCACTAAAAAATTAGGTTTCTTGCCTAAAAAAGGGCCTCCGCTGGCTGTTAATATGATTTTTTCAATCTTATTTTTTGTTTCCCCAACCAAACATTGAAAAATTGCAGAATGCTCACTATCTACAGGTAATATCGGCACTTTCTTAGCCGCTGCTTTTTGCATAACAATATCACCTGCAACTACCAAGGTTTCTTTATTGGCTAAAGCAATAGGTTTACCTAATTCAATAGCATTCAGGGTTGGCCGTAATCCTGCATAACCCACAATTCCTGCCAACATCATATCATAACAGTCTACTGAAGCTGCTTCTGATAGTGCATCTTCCCCAGAAAAAACTTTTACATTTGTTTTAGACAATGCATCTTTTACGAATAAATATTTTTTTTCATCTCCAATCACCACCATATTGGGATTGAATTCAAGTGCTTGCTTGATTAAAAGATCTGCATTATTCTGTGCAGTTAATATTTCTGCAGAAAAAAGTTGCGGGTTTGATTTAATCACCTCCAACGCCTGTGTTCCTATAGAACCTGTAGACCCGAATATGGCGATACGTTTTATACTCATTCAGCTATTTTATTTAACACCGATTTGCCGAAAATACACAAATATGGGTATCCTTTTGTGAATATTATATTAATATTTAACTATTTATAATAAATGGTTGTAATGCATTGGCTATTATTCTGTCATTACTCAGTCTGGGTACTTTGTTTTGTCCACCTAATTTCCCAATTGATTTCATGTATGCTATAAAACCGTTTTTTTGAACAATGGTAACTTTTAGAGGTAACAAGATATTGCCACGCTGCAAATCATCATAATATACATTTTTAGTGCGCATCAATTCATTCAATACATCACAAAATCCGGATAAATTATCGGGCAATTGTTCAAACTCAATAAACCATTCATGGTAACTTTTCCCTTCTCCTTGTTGTACCATTGGGGCAACCGTAAACTCGGTAACCTTAGCATGATGCTGCTCCATGGCCTTTAACATAGCTTGCTCAACTTCTTCCCCGATAACATGTTCTCCAAACGCAGAGATAAAATGCTTAATCCTGCCAGTAACAACAATTCTATAAGGATTAATACTTACAAATTTAATGGTATCGCCAATATTATACCCCCACAAGCCTGCATTACTGTTTACAATTAATGCATAATTCTCTCCTATTTCAACGTCTTTTAATGATAGCCTTTTTGGATGCTCATTTTTTATTTCACCCACTGGGATGAATTCAAAAAAGATTCCACTATTGGTGTTTAACAACATTCCTTGTTCTTTTTGAGAGTCTTGAAAAGCAAAAAATCCCTCACTTGCAGGGAACAATTCAATTGCATCTACTTTTCGGCCAATACTTTCAAAAAGTTTTGATTTATATGGTTCAAAATTTACTCCACCCTGAACCATCACACTGAAATTCGGAAATAAATCGCCTATTTTTTTACCACTAACTTCCATTAATCTATCAAAGTACATTTGCATCCAAGGTGGAATTCCGCTGATTAGGGTCATGTCTTTATTGATTGTTTCGGCAACAATTTTATTGAGTTTGGTTTCCCAATCTTCAATACAATTGGTTTCGTATCCTGGTAATTGGTTAGATCGCAAATAAGCCGGTACATGATGATTTACAATACCACTCAATCTTCCGGTTGGAATTTTACCGGTACGCTCTAAAATGGGAGAACCGCTTAAAAAAATCATTTTCCCGGTAACAAAAGCATTATTTCCGGTTTCTGCCATGTAACATAATAGCGCATTTCTGGCAGTATCGATGTGGTTGGGTATAGAGTCTTTAGTAATTGGAATGTATTTTACCCCACTGGTTGTTCCACTGGTTTTAGCAAAATAAATGGGTGATCCTTTCCATAATACATGGTCTTTGCCTTGCTTAATTTGTTCAATATAAGGCTTTAACAATTCATAGTCCCGGATAGGAACTGCATGTGTAAATGACTCATAATCAGCAACTTGATCTAATTTATGTGCTTTTCCGAAAAGGGTTTGCCGACCTATTTTCAATTGATTTTTAAAAATAGCTTCCTGGTGCTCCACTGCCTGAAGCATACCCTTTTGGGTTTTATTATAAATAAGCTGGGCAAAAGGTTTTGCCAATAACGATTTTAAATTCATAATTAATTGATGGTCAATTAGGTGGCAAAAATACGGTGTTGTGAGCAGCGTTAGCAAGGTATTTATTAAATAATGATAATTTATTTCTAAAATTGTTCTTGTTTATTCAGCCAAACCCTTACCTTTGCCGTCCTAATTTTGGATAGCTATGTTAGCAGTTGTAAAAATCGCAGGTCAACAATTTAAAGTACAAGAAGGTCAAAATTTGTACGTTCCTCACCTGCAGGGCAAAACCGGAGACAAAGTAGAGTTTAATGATGTACTGTTTGTTGACAAGAATGGTACTATTGCTACAGGTTCAGCTGTTAAGGCTACTGTAAAAGCAGAAATCATTAGTGATCTTGTGCAAGGTGAAAAAGTGATCGCCTTTA
>CANHJH010000110.1 GCA_947460365.1 Sphingobacteriia bacterium
GGATCTAACTTTACAAGGTTTGGGGAGTGAACACTATCATCAAACCGGATCGTTTCTTATTTCAAAATTTTTAGTGCCTTTTTTGGAAGGCTTCACTTCGAGTAATTTAATGCTTATTGAAAGAATTGCCTGGTGGCTGCATATTGCCGGCATTTTTGCTTTTTTGAATTATTTGCCCTATTCAAAACATTTACATATAATACTTGCATTCCCTAATGCTTATTTTGCCCGCCTGGAAGCGACTGGAAAAATCAAAAACATGCCAGCTGTACAAAATGAGGTATTGTATGCCATGCAACCCGAATTAGCCCCAACCAATGCCCCCACCCCCGCAAACTTTGGCGCCAAAGACATTTTTGATTTAAGCTGGAAGAATTTACTAGATGCGTATAGTTGTACAGAGTGTGGCAGATGCTCTACATCTTGTCCGGCTAATCTTACAGGAAAGTTATTGAGCCCAAGAAAAATAATGATGAACACCAGAGACCGATTAGAGGAAGTAGGGGAAAATATAAACAAAAACGGTAAGTTTCAGGATGATGGAAAATCTTTGCTTCATTCGTATATTACTACCGAGGAACTAAGAGCATGCACCACATGTAATGCATGTGTAGAAGCTTGTCCGGTGAGTATTTCGCCACTAGACATAATCATGGAGTTACGTAGGTCTTTAATTATGGAAGAAAGCAATGCTCCGCAAGAATGGAACAGCACTTTTAGTAATATTGAAAACAATTTTGCACCCTGGAAGTTTTCTCCTGATGACAGAGACAAATGGATTGCAGAGATGTAATGAACAATAGTTTCAAATTTATATGCAACTACTGAACATTAAAATCTAAACAAAGGGTTTAAAAATAATCCGCCACAGCTGAAGTAATGCTGTTAGAATAAAAATAATCCCCATTATTTTATTTAGGGTTTTATTACTTGCATTTAATTTAGTGACTAACCAATTACCCCCATGTATATAAACGGTAAGCCCTCCTATTGTTCCTAAACCGGCTCCTACAGTAAAAATATTAAAAGCAGTGGGCTGTATTGGTAATAGCCCCATTTGAAAAAGCGTAGTAGTCCATAAAAACCAAAAGGGTATTTGAACCGGGTTTAATGCACTCATCATTAATCCTAAAATAAAACGATGCAATTGATTATTTAACACCAATGATTTTTTATTCCCAGTTTGGTTTTTAGCGGTAAAAAAAGCCAATACCCCTAAAACTAAAAATAATACTACAGTTACCCACCCTAATACTAAAAACCAAGTTCGGTGTTGAGTAACCCAGTCCATGCCGGTTAGGGCAAAACGTAAATATACCATTTCAATTATTGCCACTCCGATAGCAAATTGCCATGCTTTTTTAAACCCTTCCTGCAAGCATATTTGTGTACTGGTAAAACTCATATTCCCCAGTGGCAATTGCCCTAAAAAACTCACCAAAAACCCTAAAAAAAGGTATACTAAAGGCTTCATGCTAATTAAGATGTTATACTGTTTAAAATGTAAAGGTATAAATCATTTAATTCATGCATCGAAACTATTATGGATTGTTCATTTCTATGTATTTTTGGTAAAATAAAAAGCATGAAGGTAAATACAATGGCAGAAATGATGGCAAACGGTGAAATGCCAGAAGTACTGTTTTGGGTGGGTTGTGCCGGTAGCTTCGATCAACGGGCACAAAAAATCACCAAAGCTTTTGCCGCTATATTAGAGAAAGTGGGTATAAAATTTGCCATTTTGGGAAAAGAAGAAGCCTGCACAGGAGATCCTGCAAGAAGAGCCGGAAATGAATTTTTATTTCAAATGATGGCTTATCAAAATATTCAAGTATTAAATGGGTATGGCATCAAAAAAATTGTAACCACCTGTCCGCATTGTTTTAATACTTTAAAAAACGAATATCCCGAATTAGGCGGGAATTACGAAGTAATTCATCATACTACCCTACTTCAAGAACTAATTAATGACGGAAGAATTAAAATGAAGGAAGCGGGTGAATTTAAAGGAAAGAAAATAACTTATCACGATAGTTGTTATTTAGGGAGAGCGAATAATATTTATGAAGCTCCACGCAAAGTACTAGAGGCTTTAGATGCCGAATTGGTTGAAATGAAACGCTGTAAGTCGAATGGCTTATGTTGCGGTGCCGGAGGGTCTCAAATGTTTAAAGAAGATGAACCCGGCGATAAAAGAATAAATATAGACAGAGCGGATGAAGCATTAGTAACAGGTGCCAACATCATCGCTTCTGCTTGTCCATTTTGCAATACCATGATTACAGATGGCGTAAAAAACAGAGAAAAAGAACAAGAAGTAGTTGTTTTAGATATAGCAGAAATAATTGCTGCAAACTTATCATAAAATATAAATTATGGATCTTAACTACCAACAACATATACCTGAAGATTTTGCTGATGATGCTAAAGTTTGGGTCTACCAAAGCAGCCGTTTATTTTCTATGTCAGAGGCATTTGATATTGAAGATATTCTCACCAATTTTATAAGCAACTGGAAAAGTCATGGCGCACCAGTTAAAGGATATGGTAATTTATTTTTTGGTCAATTTATTGTACTAATGGCAGATGAAAGTGCTGCCAAAGTTGGTGGTTGCAGTACAGATAGTTCAATACATGCAATTCAGGAAATTGAAAAATTATTAAAAGTAGATTTGTTCAATCGACAAAATCTAGCATTTATAGTAAATGATAAAATTCAAATTTTACCATTATCGCAATTGAATTATGCTTTAGAAAATAATTTCCTGCAACCAAACTCCATCTATTTCAATAATTTGGTAGCAACTAAAAAAATGTTGCTAAACGATTGGCTGATCCCCCTAAAAAATAGCTGGTTAAAAACAAGAATTAATTTAACAACAACGGGGTAATTCTTGCTAATAATGTTTCTCCATACAATTATACCCGGTCACGCTACATACTGTAATATTTTTGCAATTCACTAAGTAATTTAAAAATACCATTTTGCGTACCACTTGTGGCACTGTTAGCTAAAATGATATAAGCTAACTTTTTTCTTTTATCTAGTTGAGTGTAACAAAAAAAAGTTCCCGCCGATCCCGAATGTTCTGATAATTGTTTATCCGTATTATTGATATTACCCCAACCTATTGAATATTCTTTTAAACCAAAATGAAGAAATTCATACGTACTTGATTGTAGTATATTATTTTTTCCTGCCAATCCTTTTAAATTAAGTTGTATAAACTTTGCATAATCAGGTAATGTCATACTTATATCCCCAGCTGGTTCGCCAAGTGCCAAGTTATACTCAATATTAGGCAAAAGTGCTTTTAACGTATCCCGTTCCATCCAATGACCAAATGGTTGATTAACATTAAGTTTATTAGGCCAGCCAAATTGTATGTCTACTTGCATCGTTTTCAACATAATCTGTTTGGTTAACTGTTCCCAGGTTTTTCCTGTTACTTTTTCCAGCATTAATGCCGCAATACTATAGCCAGCATTAGAATAATTATATAATTTATTATTACTTCTTACAGGTTTTTCACAAAGCAAATACCTTGAAAATTGTTTCCGTTGTGCTGATTGGTTGCCAATGAATTCAGGAAGTTCTTGATATTCCAGTCCACTAGTATATGGTTGAATTTTTGCTCTGTGAGACAACAAATCAGCTAAAGTGATGTCATAATAAGCAGCATTGCTTTTAGTTTTCCAGCTCGGAAACAAATCAAAAAACTTTGTTGTCCACTTTATTTTATTTTGTTCAACTAAATATGCTGCAATAAAACCTGTAATGGCTTTTGTATTTGAACCCAAGTGAAAATAGTCTGAAAAAGTAGCTTTAGTCTGTTCAGTCTTTAAATCTGTTCGGTGAAATCCAAATACTTTTAAATCTAAAATGCTATCTACTGAAATTACTGCGTAAGCCAATTCTGGTATATTGTGTCTAACCATCAAGCTGTCTGAAATTTTTTGAAAATCCTGAGCTTTTATTGTTAAGGAAATTACGCTTGAAATTATAATGAGTAAATATTTTTTCATGATTATGGAATTACGGTTGCTAAAAGAGTAGTTAACCACTTTAGGTATTTTGTTTCGATTTTTGTTGCGGAGATTTAGTAAGTATTTTACTTTTTTGAATCAATTTATTTAACTGATAGCTTACCGATACTCTAAAATTTCTGGTTGAAGTTGTATTCACGCTTTCGATATAAAATTTCTTTCCTTGAGTAACCGTAACATATTGTTGTGGTGTAAAAGGATCTATTAAATTAAAAGCAACCACCAATCTTCTATCCCAAAACTTACGTTGAATACCTAAATTCATATTCACATTGCTTCTACTTCTCCCTTGTGGATCCGCAAAATTATTATATCTGGCTGTACCTTCCAATGTAATTAGGTTGGTAGGGGTGTAATTAAAGTTAATATTTGAATAAAAAGAACTCCCGTCAATATATGAATACAATTGTTTTTCCTGTTCGCTGTATTGGTTATAAGTAAATGAAACACTTGCATTCATTCTAAATAGCTTACTAAAAGTATACCCCCCGTATACATTAGCCTCATATTCTTTTCTTTCTGCAATGTTTAACCAGGTAATCTGTGTTTTTCCTGCGTCGACTAATGAACGAATACTATTAAATACATTCTGTAACTTATTGAACCCTAGAGAGGTATTGACATAGTATTTCCCTTTTAACCAACTAATTGTCCAATCGAAATTATGTGCAAGGGCAGGTTGCAAAAAAGGATTTCCAAAACGAAATATGAATGGATCTGTGTAATCTATATTTGGATTTAATTCACTTATTCCTGGTCTTTTAATCGTAGCCCTATAGATAATACTGGTACTCAACGCTTTATTCAACTCTTTTCGCCATGTGGCATTTGGCAATACATTCCAGTAGCTATTTTTAACGTTACTAACATTCCCTTTTATAAAATCAAAATTTATTAATGTCTGTTCTGCTTGAGCGCCAACTGTAATTCTAGCATTATGTTTTAAAAGAATGCTAATTCCGGCACGGAAAGAAAAAATAGATTGAAAATTTTTAAACTCATTACTCAGCAAATCTAATGATACTATACGCTTATCAATTTGTTTAAAATAATTAGTTTGTAACTTGTTATGAAAATCAGAAAAATTGTAATTTATTCCGCTTGAAAAATAATCTGTTTTCTTTTTAAATGTTTTACTATAATCAATTCGAGTAGTTACTGAGAAGTTATTGTTAGCCAAAAGCTGATTCAAATTAGAATCAACACTTGAAGCAAGTAAGTTAACCGCATATATTTGTTGAAAAAAATTACGATCACTATTGTTATCACTTAAGTTTCCGGATAATATAAAACGAATAACATCATTTGGGGTATTACCTTTATGCGTATAAGATAGTGTTAATGAATTGGTGATTCCAGAACCTATACTTGAATTTTCTCTAGTATTTATTTTATACAGTTCATTAAATCTATTATAGCTATTATAAGTATTAAAACTGTTATTCTTAAAATAGTTCAAATTACTTTGGAAAACCAATCCTAATAAATTACTTTTATTGATTTCATAATCCACCTGAGACCTCCAGTTTGGTCGATCATTTTTATTCAACGCATGCCCTTCTGAAAATAATTGATTGGTAGAATCTAAATATATATTTTGCCGATTGCTGTAATTGCTGTTTTTTATTTGGCTATAACCATATCCAACAGATTGATTAAATGATATTTTTTTATTTCTATAACTAAGATTTCCGGAAAAATTAGCTTCCCCACGTGAGCCAATACCAGCATTAACCTTACCGACCCATCCTATTTTACCTTTTTTAGTAATAATATTAATAACCCCGCCTGTTTCAGTTGCGTATTGTGGAGGAGGATTAGTCATCACTTCTATTTTTTCTATACTATTGCCAGGTAAACTTTCTAATAAATCTTGAAGTTGTTGAGCATTCAAATCAGTTGGCTTGTCATCAATTAAAATCTTGGGCTCTTTGCCTTTTAATAATATTTTTCCATTTGGATCATTATTAATAAGTGGGATGTTTTTTAGTATATCAGCAGTGCTAGATCCATTACTAAGTGCACTTTCTCCAATATTATAAGTTAACTTATCATCTTTGTTTTCAATTAAAGGCTTTTCAGCATATACAATCACTTCATTCAGTAAATTGTTTTTTGCCTTCATTTTCACATCGCCTATATTAAAATCATACCGATCATTTCGTAAGAAAATGCTATCAAGTATAGTTTCAGCAAGACCCATGGAACTGATATAAAGCCGATAGTGTCCGAAAACTAAATTATTGAATTCAAAAAAACCATTTTGATCGGATATCCCGTGAAGTACAACTGAATCATTCTCAATGAGTTGTAATTTTATGTTTGCAAGGGGAACTGCTTTTCCAGTAGAAGCCTCTACTAAATTTCCAATTATAATACCAAAACGATGTTTATCAATTTTTGCATTTTGCTGAGCAAACACAAAAATGTTCATAAGAATGAATATCAATAACAGTTGGGGCTTCCTCATTATTAAAGGAATAAATGTTGTACATAAGAGTACTACCTACCTATAAAAGTACTTTTTCTTTATTTTAAAATCGACTTCAACGTATTGATTAACTGCTCTCCACGTAAATCTTTTGCGATTATATTGCCGTTTGGATCAATTAAGAAATTTGCAGGAATACTTTGTATTCTATAAAGTTGAGCTACTTCATTACTCCAGTATTTCAAATCACTTACATGCGTCCAGGTTAGGTTATCTTTTTTAATAGCAGCTAACCAGCTTGGTTTACTTTGGTCTAAAGAAACGCCCAATACAGTGAATTTTTTGTCTTTAAACATATTAAATGCATTCACTACATTTGGATTTTCAGCTCTACAAGGGCCACACCAACTCGCCCAAAAATCTAACAATACATATTTACCTCTAAAAGAGGATAATTTTATAGGATTTCCTTCCGTGTCTTTTTGAGTAAAATCGGTAGCAGGAAATCCTACCCCATTTGATTTGGCACTGGCAATCGTATTTTCAACCATTTTAGCGAAAGGGCCTTGCTGTGCAAGAGGATCTAATTGTTTGTAACGAGCATCTAATTCTGCTACTCCATTAAAAAGTGGACTAATTACATACAATAGGAACGGTGAAACTGGAGAAGTTTTTTTATCGGCTGTAAATTCTGTTGCTTTTTGGACAACACTAATTTTTGCGGCTTCAAATAATGCAAATAAGGAATCTCTTTTAGGACCGGCTTTTTCAGCATTAACTAACGCAGCCAAAGCATTCAATCTATCTCTTAAAGGATTAAATGCAGATTTAAATAATATATAATCATTCTCAATCTGACAGCCTTTAACAGTACTATTTTTAAAATCAGCAAAATCACCTTTGATTTGAACAATTTCACAGTCTTGCATAAACAAGTCTAGTCCTTGATTTGTCCCCACAAATCCAATTTGAAAAATATCCGGTTCAGAAAGTACGGTTTTTAAAGAAAAGACGCCATTTTGAAGGGTATCGGTGGTTAACATTTTACTATCAGACCCTCTCATTAAAAATACAACAGCATTGGGTGCCGCATTTGTAATAGTTCCTTTTATTTCAACACGTTTTTGAGCATTAACTAGGTTAGCTAGCAATATAAGCCCTGCGCATAAGATTTTATTCATATTATTTTGAATGTCTTTTTTTGAGTATTGTTAATACTTCCGCTAAATTATGTCCTTTTGCGTTAAGTAAAAGTAAATAGTGAAAAAGTAAATCGGCCGATTCATTTAAAAACAGCTCTTTATTGTCGTCTTTAGCCTCAATTACCATTTCTACGGCTTCTTCGCCTACTTTTTGAGCAATTTTGTTTAAACCTTTAGAGAACATTTTTGCTACATAGGACTCTTCAGCGCCAGCTTGTTTTCGAAGTTGTATAATTTCTTCTAAATATTCCAAAAAATTATCTGGTTGATTAGTCTCATTCCAGCAGGTATCTGCACCGGTATGGCAAGTTGGGCCTAATGGGTGGACTTTAATTAATAAAGCATCATTATCACAATCAACAGCAATAGACCTGATTTCCAGAAAATTGCCACTTTCTTCCCCTTTTGTCCATAATCGAAGTTTACTTCTACTATAAAAAGTAACCCTGCCTGTTGCGCTTGTTTGATTAAATGCTTCTTCATTCATATAGCCAAGCATGAGTACTTTATGGGTGTTATAGTCTTGAATAACAGCCGGAACCAGTCCATCGGTATACTTTGCAAAATCGATATTCATCATACAAATTTCAGGAATTAAAACCGCATTGAGATGCCTTTTTTGGCAAGATATTGTTTAAGAACCGGAATTTCAATTTCTTTGTAATGGAAAATGCTTGCCGCCAATGCTGCATCGGCTCCTGCTTCTTCAAAAACTTCAATAAAATGCTCCATATTTCCTGCCCCACCTGAAGCAATCACAGGTATAGGTAAGTTGACGGAAAGTTGACGGGTGATATCTATTGCAAATCCTTTTTTGGTACCATCATTATTCATTGAAGTGAGTAAAATTTCACCAGCACCTAAGTCTACCCCCTGTTTTGCCCAATCAAAACACAGTTGATTGGTTTTAACTTTTCCGCCATTTAAATAAACATACCAATTGCCATCTGCCTCCATTTTGGTATCAATGGCTAACACAATACATTGAGAGCCAAATTCCATTGCTAATGCTCGTATTAAACCCGGATTGTTAAAGGCAGAGGTATTTACAGAGATTTTATCAGCGCCATTTTGCAAAAGCATACTTACATCTTCAACAGAAGAAATCCCGCCACCAACAGTAAATGGAATATTAATATGATGAGCTATTTTA
>CANHJH010000111.1 GCA_947460365.1 Sphingobacteriia bacterium
AGAGCAGTGGAAGCTGCAAATGCAGCCAAAATTTTAGGTGTTCATCACCGGGAAAATCTAAAAATGGCTGATGGCTTCTTGCAAAATGATGAATTACATCAGCGTAAAATAATTGAAGTGATTCGGAGATTTAGACCTTCCATCATCTTTGCCAATGCACCTGAAGATCGACATCCCGATCATGGCAAAAGCGCTAAACTAGTGGCTGATGCAGCTTTTTTATCTGGACTTAGGAAAATAGAAACCCTAGATGCTTCGGGTAATATGCAGGCGGCATGGAGGCCCTCGTATGTATTCCATTATATTCAGGATCGTTTTCTAGAACCTTCATTTATAGTGGATATATCTCCTTACATTGATCAAAAAATGGAAGCTATTTTAGCTTATACCACTCAATTCTTCAATCCTGCATTAAATGAACCCTCCACATATATTTCATCTCCACAATTTTTGAATGTATTGAAGGGTAGGGATGCTATGTTGGGTAAAAGAATTGGCGTAGATTATGGAGAGGGTTTTATAACAGAAAAAACCCTTGGTATTAGCAGTTTTGATTCCATCATTCAGAAAACTACGTAATGTATTTCATCAACCGTATTATTAAAATTTAATTTTAACCTATTAATTATTATTTATATGTCAAATGTAAAAGTAGGTCTTGTACAAATGAGTTGTACCGGGAATAAAGAAGAAAATTTAGAAAAAGCGATTAAAGGAATTCGAGAAGCTGCTGCTAAAGGTGCTCAGATTGTTTGTTTGCAGGAACTCTTTACTTCTTTGTACTTCTGTGATGTAGAAGCCTATGAAAATTTTCAGCTGGCAGAATTAATACCAGGGGCAACAACTGATCTACTAGGAAAAGTTGCTGCTGAATTAAAAGTTGTTGTTATAGCCTCCCTTTTTGAAAAAAGAGCACAAGGTTTGTATCATAATACAACAGCCGTAATTGACGCAGATGGCACTTATTTAGGCAAATATCGTAAAATGCATATTCCGGATGATCCTGCATATTATGAGAAATTTTACTTTACCCCGGGTGATTTAGGGTACAAGGTATTTAAAACAAAATTCGCCACTATTGGGGTATTGATTTGCTGGGATCAGTGGTATCCGGAAGCAGCACGTATTACGGCTTTAATGGGTGCAGAAATACTGTTTTACCCAACAGCAATTGGTTGGGCTACCTCACAGGATGATGCTACTAATACCGAACAATACAATGCTTGGCAAACAATTCAACGAAGTCATGCAGTAGCTAATGGTGTACATGTTGTGAGTGTGAATAGAGTAGGGTTAGAGCAAAATGGTTTGATGAAATTTTGGGGCGGTTCTTTTGTGTCTAATCCTTTTGGAACACTTTTATTTAAGGGGTCTCATGATACAGAAGAAGTTACTGTGGTGGAATTAGATGTAGCTAAAACAGACCAATATCGTACACATTGGCCATTTATGCGTGATAGAAGAATAGATTCATATCAACCAATTACCAAACGTTATATAGATGAAGGATAATATGACTCCTGCTCAATTAGGTTACCGATTTCCTGCCGAATTTGAACCCCATTTAGCCACTTGGCTAAGCTGGCCACATAAAGAAGCCAGCTGGCCAGGTAAATTAGACTCCATTTTTTCAGCGTACAGTCAATTTGTTAAGTACATTTCATTGAGTGAAAAAGTACGTATTAACGTGGCGAACGATGCAATGAAATTGTTCGCTAGTGAACATTTAGAAAGCGCCGGGGTAAACATGCAACAGGTAACGTTTTATCATCACCCTACCAATGATGCATGGTGTCGCGACCATGGTCCAGCATTTCTGATTAATCCGCAAGCTGAAAATAAAAAAGTTATTGTTGATTGGAATTATAATGCCTGGGGTGGAAAATATCCGCCATTTGATATGGATGATGTTATTCCAACTTTGATTGGGAAGCATTTTAATATACCTGTGTACCACCCAGGAATTGTAATGGAAGGGGGATCGGTTGAGTTTAATGGAAAGGGTACTTTGTTGACTTCTACTTGCTGTTTATTAAATGAGAACAGAAATCCGCATTTAAATCAAGCACAAATAGAACAATATTTATACGACTATTACGGAGTAACACAAATACTTTGGGTTGATGAAGGTATTGTAGGTGATGACACCGATGGACATATTGATGACACCATTCGATTTGTAAATGAAGACACTGTATTAACTGTAGTTGAAACTAATCAGCAAGACGAAAACTATTCATTACTGCAAACTAATTTGAAGCAGTTAAAGTCAATGCGATTATTGAATGGGCAACAACTTAATGTAATTGAGCTTCCCATGCCAGATGCCGTTGTATTTGATAATCAACGTTTACCGGCATCTTATGCTAATTTTTATATAAGTAACCAGCATGTAATAGTGCCAACTTACAGATGTGCAAAGGACGATGTTGCCTTACAAATTATTCAGTCTTGTTTTTCAACAAGGGAAGTAGTTGGAATTGATTCTACAGATATTATTTGGGGATTGGGTAGCTTTCATTGTTTAAGTCAGCAAGAGCCTGCTGTATAAAATACGATTAAACAACCATTAAGTTTGCTGGAGCAGACTTAATGGTTGTTTAGTCCTTATCCTAAGTGTCTTTTTAATTCTTTTGCTACATCCCTGTTTTTAATCGTTTCACGTTTGTCGTGTAGCTTTTTACCTCTTGCTAACCCAATCTCTACTTTAACAAGTCCCTTATCGTTAAAAAACACTTTTAATGGGATGATGGTGATGCCTTTATCTCGAAGTTTAATAATGAGTTTTTTAATTTCTCTTTTATTTAAGAGTAATTTTCTATCATGAACTGCTATATGATTATTCACCGTACCATGAGAGTATTCTGCAATATACAAACCACGTACCCAAACTTCACCGTCATCAATCATGCAAAATGCATCATTGAAACTTAATTTTCCTTCTCTAATGGATTTCACCTCAGTTCCTAGTAATACAATACCTGCTACAAATTTATCGTCGATGTAGTAATTAAAATACGCAGATCTGTTATTCATACTCAATTTCGAAACAATATTGAAAGTTGCGAGAGTTTTTCTTTAAGGTTTTTTCTATCTACAATAAAGTCGAGGAAACCATGTTCTAATAAAAACTCACTTCTTTGGAAACCTTCCGGAAGATCTTTTTTAATAGTTTCTTTGATTACGCGTGGACCTGCAAAACCAATTAAAGCGCCTGGTTCAGCAATGTTTAAGTCGCCCAGCATGCCAAAACTTGCGGAGATCCCTCCAAAAGTAGGATCTGTAAGTAATGATATAAAAGGAAGTTGAGCGTCACTTAACTGGGATAGTTTTCCACTTGTTTTTGCTAATTGCATTAGACTGAAGGCACTTTCCATCATACGAGCGCCTCCGCTTTTACTGATTACTAAATAGGGTAGGCGGTGTTCAATACAATAATCTACCGCTCTACTAAACTTTTCACCCATTACACTACCTAAAGATCCTCCAATAAACTCAAAATCCATACACGCGATAACCATTCCTTCGCCATTTACTTTACCCACAGCCACTCTCATGGAATCCTTTAGGTCAGTTTTTGCATGAATTTCTTCCAGCCTTTTTTTATAGGGTTTTAAATCAGTAAAACCAAGTTGATCCTTACTTAAGATGTTTTCAAAAAGTTCGGTATAGGCATTATTATCGAAAAGTTGCTCGTAGTACTCCTCACTTCCGATGCGGTGATGGTGATTACATTTTGGACAAATGAATAAATTTTCTTTGAGTTCGTTGGTTGTACAGATTAAACTACATTCCGGACATTTGTTCCATAAACCCTCCGGCGTTTCTTTTTTATCGGCGGTAGAAGTTAAAATACCTTTTCTTTTGCGAGTAAACCAACGTGATTTGCTTACTTCGCTTTGATGCGATTCGCCTGAACCTGATAATATTGATTCAATATCTTCTTCAATTTCTTTTTTCATAATAACTGCAATCAATGGTGACGAAAGATAAACAATAATCTAGAAAATAGGTTTAATACCTAAGTTGCTTGATAATTAACTGAATTTCAATTTATTAAATATAAAAAAAAGATGGTAGCGATAGTATGAACATTCACTACCATCTTAATCATTATGCGTTTCTGTTGATACAATTTAAATCCTCAAAAGCCACTTCTAAGCGCTTAGCGAAAGTTTCTTCTGCTTTGCGTAACCAAACACGCGGGTCGTAGAACTTTTTATTTGGCTTATCAGCACCTTCCGGATTACCCAATTGCGCTTGTAAATAAGCTTCATTCTTTTTATAAAACTGTTGAATACCTTCCCAAAAAGCCCATTGTAAATCGGTATCAATATTCATTTTAATCGCACCGTATCCAATGGCTTCTCTGATTTGATGTTGAGGGGATCCACTTCCACCATGGAATACAAAGTATACCGGTTTTTTACCTGTTTTAAGTTCTTGTTCAATATAATCCTGGCTGTTCTTTAAAATCACCGGACGAAGTTCTACATTACCCGGACTATACACTCCATGTACATTTCCAAATGCAGCGGCTACGGTAAACAAATTACCAACTTTACTTAATTCTGTATAGGCATAAGCAACATGTTGAGGTTGTGTGTATAATTTGTCATTTTCAACACCGCTATTGTCAACGCCATCTTCTTCCCCACCTGTAACACCTAATTCAATTTCTATACTCATGCCAAGAGGAGCCATGCGTTTGTAGAAATCTACAGAAGTTTGAATATTTTCTTCTAAACTTTCTTCTGATAAGTCTAACATGTGTGAACTGAATAAAGGTTGACCTTTTTCTTTATAAAATTGTTCACCGGCGTCAATTAATCCACTGATCCATGGTAACCATTTTTTAGCAGCGTGATCTGTATGAAGTACAACTGGTACGCCGTAATATTTAGCTACATTATGAATATGTAACGCTCCGGAAATAGCTCCGGAAATATTGGCTTGTAATGCATCATTTGGCATTCCTTTGCCTGCTATAAATTGTGCTCCACCATTAGAAAATTGAACGATAACAGGAGAATTTACTTTGGCAGCAGTTTCTAGAGTTGCATTAATAGTATTTGTGCCGGTTGTATTAACGGCAGGTATTGCGAATTGATTTTCTTTTGCATCATTGTATAATGCTTCTAATTCTTTTCCAAACAATACGCCTGAGCTGTACTTCTTCATTTTAAATATTTACTCTTTAAGTTGAATAATTTACAACGGTTAAAATGGTCTATCACCCGCTGAAATCGTTGATTTTATCCGAATAAAGGTAATAAAATAAAGGCTAATATTTGTTAGCTTATATTTTATCCGTTATTTATTTTAATTGTAAAATAAATTATTTAGCCAAACTTTGAATTACATCATACTTCGTTACAATATGGTAATCGCCTTTTTCATCCTTTGCTAAAACAGCTCCATTTTCTTTAGTAATTAAACTGCCTAATTTTTCCACAGGTGTTGAAAAATCAACTACGGGAAATGCTTGTTCCATCACACTTTCAACGGTTGCGTGTTTAATTTCCGCATTATTAAATACTTTAAGGAAAAGTCCAACTTCACTTATGCTACCCATAAAGCCCGATTGATTGATCACTGGGATATGCTCAATGTCATATTTCTTCATTAATTCAACAGCTTCCGATACAGATTGAGTTGCATGTACAGTAATTAGTTTTTTGTTAATTCTACCGTTTACAATGTCTTTAAATGTTTTTACTTCTAGAAATCCTCTTTCCATCATCCACTGATCATTATATATTTTACCCACATATCTACTACCGTGATCATGAAAAATGCAAACCACTAAACTGTCATTATTCAGTTCATGTTTTAATTGCATCAATCCCTGCAAACAACTGCCAGCACTGTATCCGCAGAATAATCCTTCTTCTTTGGCAATTCTTCTGGCCATAATGGCGCCATCTTTATCGGTAACCTGTTCAAAATGATCGATTACGCTCATGTCGTAGTTCTGAGGTACAAAGTCTTCTCCAAAACCTTCACTGATATATGGATGGACAAAACGCATATCAATTTCCCCTGTTTTATAATAATTGGTAAGTAATGATCCGAACACATCAATTGCCCAAATTTTAATATCAGGATTTTTTTCTTTGAGGTACTTAGCAGTACCAGTAATGGTTCCACCAGTTCCAGCCGTACATACTAAATGCGTTATTTTCCCTTCTGTTTGTTCCCAGATTTCTGGTCCGGTACTTTCATAATGGGCTTGTCTATTGGCTAGATTGTCATATTGATTCATGTACATCGAGTTGGGAATTTCTTTGCCCAAACGCTTTGCCACACTGTAATAACTTTGAGGATCATCGGGAAGAACATTAGTTGGACAAACAATTACTTCTGCACCAACAGCTTTTAAAATATCTGCTTTTTCTTTAGATTGTTTATCGGTAGTTACAAAAATGCATTTATACCCTTTTACACAAGCGGCCAAAGCTAATCCCATACCGGTATTTCCGCTTGTTCCTTCAATAATTGTACCACCTGGTTTTAGTTTCCCTTCTTTTTCTGCAACCTCTACCATTTTAAGTGCCATCCGATCTTTAATGGAGTTTCCGGGATTAAAGTAATCTACTTTGGCTAAAATGGTTCCGGGTAGATGTTGGGTAATTTTATTTAATTGGATCATGGGCGTATTGCCAATTGTTTCCAATATGTTCTTTTTCCACATATAAAGCTAACACTTGTTTGTACAAAGGTATAGTATTGCAATAACCTAAGGAACAATATCAATTTCGACAGGGAAATTTTTTTGTGGGATAGATTTGTAGAATCCTACCTATCAAGTGATGGTGAGAATTAAAAAGGGGATAGCATTGAATTTATGCTTTAAATGACTCCTCCATTTTTGCACAAAGATTACTTTCTATCATTTTCTCAGCCAATAAAATCATGTTGTAGAAAGCTTTTGCAGAGCTGATACCATGTCCAATAATGACTGGTTTAGCAACACCTAAAACAGGCGTACCGCCATAGTTTTCATAATGGAAGCGATTTAGGTAGGCATCATCTCCTAAACCTCTTTGTTGGGCGATATCATAAAAAGATTCCGCCATTTTAAGAACGATGTTTCCGGTGAAACCGTCACATACCATTACATCCGCCTTGTCAGTAAAGAAATCCCTTCCTTCAATATTTCCTACAAAGTTAATTTGTTTATTTTCTTTAAGGAGGGGATAAGTAGCTTGTGCAAGTATATTGCCTTTTCCTTCTTCTTCCCCAACATTAACTAGGCCAACAGTTGGTTTTATAATTCCTAAAATATGCTCAGCATATAAACTACCTAATACAGCGAACTGGTTTAATAGTTCAGGTTTACAATCTGCATTCAAGCCTACATCTAACAAAAGGCCAGTACTACCATTTAATTTAGGCATGATGGTAGCGATAGTTGGTCGGGATATTCCCTCAATGGCTTTAATACTAAACATTGCGCCAACTAACATTGCACCGGTATTACCTGCACTGATGAAAGCATCTATTTTACCGGTTGCTAACAGGTGAAATCCAATGGCTATAGAAGATTTTTGTTTTTCTTTTAAAGCTTTGGTGGGGTGTTCGTGGTAGCCAATTACTTCAGGAGCATGTATGAAATGAAAATTAGGTGATGAAACAGATAGCTCCTTCATTAAGGGAGTAACTATTGTTTCATCACCTATACAAAATATATTAACCGATGAATGATTTTCAGACAAAAATAGCTGAATGCCCTTCACTGCTTCAAGTGGCGCAAAATCGCCTCCCATCATATCAAGTCCTATATTCATTTCAGCAAGCTACAATTAATTATCGACTGAAAAAATTAGGCTTTTAATGGAGCTTTTTCTGCAACTAATTTTCCTTTGTAGAATAATTTACCTTCACTTACGTGTGCACGGTGACGTACATGAATTTCTCCTGTTGTACTGTCTTTGCTCAATGTAACTTCTTGTGCTACATAGTGTGTTCTTCTTTTTGCACTTCTCTGTTGTGAATGTCTGCGTTTTGGATTCGGCATTGTTCTAAATTTATAATATCAAAAAAAATTATTCTAAACCTTTAAATTTATCTAAACCCTTCCAAATTGTAGGGGTTGTATCTTTTTTTACTTCGTTTTCCATGCGCTCCAACTTATCTATCACTTCTTTATTGCAAGTTGACTCGCCTTTTTCATCTGTTAAGCAAATCTTTTGAATTGGAATACTCAAGTTTATAAACTCAAATATCCAATCTGCTACATGAAGATGACTTTCCCCTCGGCTGATATAATATATATCCGGGTCTTCTTCTTGTTCATTCATGGTGTCAGGGTCGTCTACCAATTTAACAATGATATTAAACTCTTCCCACAATTGAAGTGTAAGATTGTTGCCACAGCGATCACAGTTGGTTTCAACAGCACCATCAATGTCGAATTTTAATTGCATAAAGCCTGAATTTTTTTCCAGACTCAGCTTAACAGTCGCATCGCAGTTATTGAAATCCTGCTCGCCATAACTTACAAAGAACTGATCATTTACCCTGTATTCATATTGATGAACACCCGGCTTTAAACCCACAAAAGCGATTTCATATTCGCGCCGATTACTCATATCCACATTTTAAGGGTTTGCAAAGGTAGAATAATCGCCTGAATTTGCCAAAGCAATATAAAAAGAAGTTTATAAGCTTGTTTTTACCGCTAATTTATCGAGTTTTGGCTATGACATTTTCTGTAATTATTGATCAAAATAAGCTAAAAAAGACCTGTTTATTACTAATTTTCTGTTTTTTCTTGTTTTTAATCGGTCATTTCCCTGATTTTGTGGAAAAATAC
>CANHJH010000112.1 GCA_947460365.1 Sphingobacteriia bacterium
ATATGCTTCACCTAGTTTAAGCGCAGCATTCGGTTTATCAAATCGATCATTCACATAAACTACTTGGTTATTTAGTACTGTACCATAATAATCTAAAGGCCCCACATCAAAAGGAAACTCGCAAAATGGGAAATAACCTTGCAGCTCAAGGGTTAAATTATCGGGTAAGCTAAACATCGAACAATTTGCTGCTGAACTTGAATTGGACTGGGCATTGATCACAGATGAATTCAATGAAATGATTACACTGAAAAATAGTAAGGTTTTTCTCATAGCTATTGGTTTAATTGATCTCGTTAGTTTAATAATATTAGACCAATCTATTATAGCTTTCGATTGCTTTGAACAGTTAGTCTTGTCTTATACTTTGGTTACAATAAAAATACATAGTTATTTTTAATATATAGTTAAAAATGAATAAAAATAAATAATAATTTAATTATTTATTTACTATAATATGGTTTATAATATATAGTTCATTGAAAATCAATATCTATCATAAAATGATAAAAGCCCATAGGGTAATATATTCCCTATGAGCTTTTATCATTTTGTAGCAAAACCCCGACTCGTTATTTGGTCTACTCCGGTATCACTAACTTATTATTTGTTCTGTTCAGATCTGCCAATCTTGAACTAGGATCAATTTCAATTGATTTAATATCCTGAATTGAACGGCTTGTTGTAAACTGATAATCAGGATGGGTCCATCGCCATTCTGCATGATCCAATCGAGTTAGTCTATTCTCATTTGGCTTTGAACCATACATAAGGTTTAGCGGTATATAGTGCACCTCTTGTGAGCCATCCTTATACGTAATCAATACATCTATTGGCATTGGCATTTTACCTAAACGCTTAATGGTTATGGCTGTTTTGCCATCTAACAAACTAATATCACCCACTGCATAATCAATATACTTGGTACTGTTTATCCAATATTCCTTATACCAATCCAACTCCATACCACTTACTTTTTCTGCAACTCGTATAAAATCGCTCGGATTAGGATGCTTGTACTTCCAGGTATGGTAGTATTCCAATAATATTTTATCCCGAACAGCATCTCCTACTATATATCCCAACTGCTCTATGAAAATAGATCCTTTGCTGTAGGAGGCGATACCATACGCGAAATTGGTATTGTAATGATCAGCATGGGTACTTGCAGGTTCTTCATACCCACTTTTAACTAAATTGAAATAGCTTTTATAATCATCGGCATACCAAAAACCCGGGGTATTTCTAAGTTCTGCCAATACTCTGGTACTAGCGTAATCGGTAAATCCTTCATCTAACCAGGGATACAAGGCCTCATTACTTCCCATCATCATTTGATACCAAGTATGCATCCACTCATGAATTGCAGTGCCAATACTTGAACTTTTTAATAGCGTTGCCATCGGGTATTCCATTCCTCCATCACCGCCCTGAACAAAGGTGTAGGTTTTATAAGGATATGCACCAAAATTTTTTGCGATGATTGGATATGCTAATGCACAGGTATCCGCCATTTTCTGCCAATTCACCTCATTTTCATCGCCGGCTTTGTATACCATGCGGATCAATGGACCATTAGCAGTTTTTCTGGTAATCATTTTATAAGAAGGATCTGCTGCCCACATAAAGTCGTGTACATTATTGGCCTGCCATTTCCAGGTAATGGTTGATCCCGCAGGTGGAGCAATTTTTACCGGGCCAACCTCATATCCAAAACCAATCTGATTGGCATTGAGTAAGTCGCCCCCTGCCGTTACCATATAATTTTTATCGATGGTTATTTGTACATTATAATCTCCCCAAACTCCATAAAACTCCCGAGCTACATATGGATTAGCATTCCAGCCCTGATAATCGTATTCTACCATTTTAGGATACCACTGACTCATGCTGTAACGAACGCCTTCTTTATTATCTCGCCCACTTCTCCTGACCTGTAATGGCACTTGCGCTTCAAAATTTACTTCCAGAGAAATAGTAGATTTGGGTAGTATCGGCTTTGCTAACACTACTTCTAAAATAGTTTCGTGTTCTATTAATTTTTGGGCAACCCCGTTTACTATAATTGCACTTACTTTTTGATATCCAATTTCACTCGGCGTAAGTTTACTGATTCGGTCTTTTACCCTTGCATCCCAGTCTAACCCATCATAATCTCTCTTTGGATTGGGCTCATTTAACCTGGTTTTACCCAGTTCTCTGCTCCTAACATCCATACTGCTGTTTGGCTGAAATGCATTCCAGTATAAATGGAAGAATACTCTCTTTAACGTATCAGTAGAATTATTGGTGTAATCAATTTTTTCTGTTCCAGAAAAGCGATTTTTCACCACATCCATATTTACATTGATGTGGTACTTTATTTTTTGTTGCCAACGGTCTGGTTGAGCTATCACCATGCTGCTAAGCAATGATAAGCCAACAATTACATAGATTTTAATGCGCATAAACAATTGATTTAAAAA
This sequence comes from Sphingobacteriia bacterium, assembly GCA_947460365.1. Lineage (GTDB taxonomy): Bacteria > Bacteroidota > Bacteroidia > Chitinophagales > Chitinophagaceae > Sediminibacterium. The sequence goes on from CANHJH010000112.1 coordinate 2,466, forward strand.
AGAAAGATATTCATTTTTATGAACAACCGGCTACCACTAATACAATTTCTCCTTTTACCGATTTAGATTTAAAATATTCGGCTACTTCCTGTAAGGTGCCTCGCTTATTTTCTTCATATATTTTGGTTAATTCCCTACTTACGCAACAGCTTCTGTCTGCTCCAAAATAGTTGACAAACTCTTCCAAGGTTTTTACCAATCGCATTGGACTTTCATAAAAAATCATCGTGCGCTCTTCTTCTACCAATTTTTTCATTAAAGTTTGTCGGCCTTTTTTTAAGGGTAAAAAGCCTTCAAAAACAAACCGATTGGTAGGAATGCCACTGTTTACCAATGCCGGTACAAAAGCAGCAGCACCTGGCAAACACTCTACTCTTATGTTCTGCTTAATACATTCCCGAACCAATAAAAAAGCAGGGTCGGAAATGCCGGGCGTTCCCGCATCGGTTATTAAGGCCATTTGTTTCCCAGCCAACAGCTGATCAGTAAGATGCGTTACTACCTTATGTTCATTATGCTGATGATAGGGCGTAAGTGGCTTTACTATTTGATAGTGTTGTAAGAATTTGGATGAAGTACGAGTATCTTCACACAAAATCAACTCTACTTGCTGCAATACTTCTAGCGCACGCAAGGTCACATCTTTTAAATTACCCAATGGGGTTGGAACTAAATACAGCAAGGATTAAAGTATTGATATGTCGTATGATTCCATCACCTGATTAGCCAATAATTGTTTAGCAGCAGTATCTGCGGTAGCTTTTGCAGCTTCAGCACTGTCTGCCTCAATCTGCAAGGTTATATGCTTACCAACACGTACATCTTTTACAGCATGTATTCCTAAACTTTCTAACCCACCTAATACCGCCTTTCCTTGTGGATCTAATAAATCTTTTAAAGGCATTACGGTAATTTGAACACTATATGTCATGTTTTTTATTTTATTCTTTTAATTTTTCATGAAGCCTACGCTAAACTATGATTCCATCAATTTATTTCAGCGCATGGTTGGTTTCGACTTGTTTGAATGTCAAAGATAGAATTACATAAGCAAAAAAACCTATGGAGACAGCCAACCAACCAAAAACAATTGCAGAAACTATACTAACCACTGCTATAATAATGAATGGAAGTGCTTTTTTTACCGTAAATCCTTTAAATTTTAGTGCCAGCATTGGTAAGGTAGAAACCATTAAGTATGAGGTAATTAAAATGAGGGCATACCACAGCCATTTATTTAAAAGTAATTTCAAGATCCAAACATCTTGTGTGTACCAATACAACATCGGAAAAGCTGCAAAAAATAACCCTACTGCCGGAATTGGAACTCCTTTAAAGCCATATTGCTGGGTAGTGTCAATATTAAATCTTGCTAAACGATAAGCACCGGCACAGGGTATAATTAAGGCAGGCATCAACCAACCCAGTGAAATATCTAACCCATCGGGTTGCTGAGAAAAACTTAGTCGCAAAAATTGAAATACAATTAATCCCGGAGCCACCCCAAAACTCACTACATCTGCCAAAGAATCCAGCTGTTTCCCCATTTCAGATGGTACGTTTAACAAGCGGGCAACAAATCCATCAAAAAAATCTACCACAGCAGCTGCAATTATCAGCCAACCAGCCCACATTATTCTTTCGGGCAATACGATAAGATTCTCCCCCGCTGAATTTAGGGTAAGGGTTAATCCGGGTTGAAGGATGTACACAATTGCCAATGAACCCAGTAGTAAATTCAAAAGGGTAATTATATTGGGTATTTCTTTTTTCATTGATCAGATTTAATTACGCAAAACACATTCAATATGCTATAAATTTAAAGGCGTTTTTGACTTTTATAGACGCCAGCATGTCGTCCCTACTTTTTACTTTTCATGATTGATTCAATTTCTTCCACCGTAATCGGTATGTTCTTCATTAAATCAATACTTCCATTTTTGGTAATCCAAACATTATTCTCAATACGAATACCCATCTGTTCTTCCTCAATATAAATACCCGGCTCTATAGTAAACAACATACCGGCCTTAATAGGTGCGGTTCTTGTTCCTAAATCATGCACATCTATTCCTAAATGATGCGAAATACCATGGTATAAATATTTGCGATAAGCTCTGTTTTCCGGATTTTCATTCTTAACATCAGACTTGGTAAGCAATCCAATTTTAATAAATTGCTGAGTAGCTTCTTCGCCTACTTTTTCTGTATAATCTATAATAGATATCCCCGGTTTTAATATTTTCTTGGCATAATTATGTAAATGCAAACAAGCGTTGTACACTGTTTTTTGACGAGCTGAAAACTTACCATTCACCGGTATTGTTCTGGTTAAATCTGCATTGTAGCCGCCGTATTCTGCCCCAAAATCCATCAATATCAGTTCGCCATCTTTACATACCCCATTATTCGATACATAATGTAATGTGCGGGCATTATCGCCACTGGCAATAATACTTCCATAAGCCGGGCCGGTAGCACGCTGACTTAAAAAACTATGCCAAATCTCCGCTTCAATTTCATACTCTGCAACACCCGGCTTAATAAATTTCAATAGTCTTCTAAAAGTATTTTCAGTAATGTCTATTGCTTGCTGAATTACTTCTATTTCTTCTTTTGATTTAATACCCCGCAGCTCCTTCATTATTTTAGCAGCGCGTTGATATTGATGCAACGGATAAGTTTGCTTCATTTCATCAATAAACCGATATTCTCTGCTCCTTACCAAGGAAGCTTTTCGGTCATTTTCATTGCTATCTAAATAAATGGTATCGGCTAAATGAATCCAGCCCTGTAATAATGCATCTAATGAATCGAGCCACACAATTTTTTTTATGCCCGAAATGGCAGTAGCCTCCAGTGCCCGTAATCTTTTACCGTCCCATTTTTCTTTAAGCTCGTTAGGTCTCACCAATACCAGCACTTCTCTGTATTTAGGATCCGGACAATCCGGATAAAGAACTACCATCGAATCTTCCTGCACAATTCCACTCAACCAAAACAAATCACTGTTTTGTTTAAATCCATGAAGCGCATCACCATTACTTGGCCACTCATCATTACTCACAAATACAGCAATGCTGTTAGGCAACATGCTCGAAACAAATCTTTTTCTATTTTTTATGAATATAGCTGGATTGAGCGGTAAATATTTCATACAGTTGAACTTTTGACTTTTGACTTTAAATTTTGGCTTATCCCGTTGCAAGATAGAAAGAATACTGCAATTTATTACGGGTATGTATAGAACAACTTGATTGCTAAAACCTTACAGAGGGACACTTGATAGATCGTCCAGAAGATGACGGGAACAATCCATGTTTTACAATAGATAATTCATAAGCACCACGAGCACCATTCAGGTTTTTTAAAGATGAAATGGTAGCATCATAATTTACTGTTATTCTAAGGTCATTTTTTTGAAACCCAATTAATGGTATCGCCGCATCATTTGACCGGTAATACAATCCAAGAATCATCTGCTGTGCACCATTTCCACCCAAATCCCTATTGGCATTAAATCCCAACAACACTTCTTTTGCATTGCCCATTTTACTTACATAAATATTGGGGTTAACAATCCAAACATCTTGCAGTTTTATGCTTGCATTTGCAAAATAAGTATACCGCATTTCTAATTGACTATTAGATATGGAAGGTGCAAAAAAACTTTCGGAGGGCCTGTTGATATGCATTAAACTTACCCCCACATTAAAATAAACATTATCTGAAGCAAAAAGTGCATAATTTAACCCGGCCTGTACATCTACATAACCAGTTTGCGTATATGCAAACGGCTCATTGGGTGGTACGGATATATCAAAAAACTGACCGTTCCATTGATTATCAAAACGCAGTTTGGTGTAATCGATTCTTTTAGCAACTACTCCGGCAGAAAAACCTGCACTCAGTAAACTACTATTGCCAATCATTTGATGATACGCAAGCGACACATATCCACCGGTTGAACTTAAATTTCCGGAACCGGCAACGTCCTTTATAATTGAACCACCCACTCCCATCCATCCATTTTCAAACCGATCGGCAAATAATTTGGTATCAGCCCAAATACCCATTGTTTTATATGGCACCCCAACCGAAGCCCACTGATTTCTATAGTTTCCGCCTATTCTATAATCATAATCAGGATTAAATCCGGTGTTCGCAGGATTAACCAATAATGGAGCATTATAATATTGAGAAAAATTTAAATCTTGTGCATACAATGTAGTCATCATGCATACTAATCCCATCAGCAACATGACTGTTTTTTTTATGCAAAATATTTTTATATACTGCTCTTTCATGTGCCTATTTCAACAGAGTAATATCTCCTTTTTTAATTGATTTTGATTTGTCCGAAAACTCCACTTCTAATGTGTATTGATACACATCTTGCGGTTGTAATTTTCCATTGTATTTTCCATCCCAACCGTCCGACATACTAGTTCCTAAATATACCAATGTACCCCATCTGTTATAGATATGCCAGGTCATTTTAGTAATGCCAAATCCTCTTACATATATAACATCATTCACCCCATCGCCATTCGGTGTAAATGCATTAGACACATCATATACCGGACTAACATCAGCAAAAACCTGAACACAAGATTTTACTGTACATCCTACCTCATTGGATGTATTTAAACATACATTGTAGGTTCCCGTTTTGGGAAATGAATGTTGAACAGTTGCAAATTTATTATCCGTACTAAAAGTTTTTCCATCTCCAAAATCCCATAAATACTTGGTTCCCAATAAAGATGAATTGGTAAAATCAAATACTTGGTTAGGGGTTGGATTTTTAGGAGAATAATCTAAACCAGCAACAGGGGCAGGTATAACAACTGCCGACCCTGTTAGTGTTTTTGTTTTAATTGCATCGCATACATTGTTATCTGTTACGGTAAGTTTAACCGTAAATTTTCCGGAACCAGAATAGGTATGTGTCGGATTTGTTTGATTACTTAACGCCGTTCCATCTCCAAAATCCCACACAAACGCAGACCCGCCCTTGCCGGTATAAGTAATCTGTGTAGGCGTATTGTAACAAGTGGTATCTATTTTAAATGATGGCAGTAATGACTGAGCTACAAAAACCAGACTGTCTTTGTAATCATCCTGATTACAAAACTGCGGATCAAGTAAGGTAAGTTTTACTTTGTAAGTGCCCTCTGCCGGAAAAGTATGTGTAACAGGTTTGTTATCCATTATTACCAGTGGCGACCCATCCCCAAAATCCCATTGAAATGATTTATCGGTAAAAACTCCGCCGGATGATGGTAAGGTGGTAAGGTTGGTAAACATAAATTCTCTCTTGTTACAATCGGTGGCAGCATAACTAAAATTCAGGTTACCGATGGTATTGTTTTGAGCTTTTATATTGACATAAGACGTATCTCTTTCATTGCAGGTATTCAAATCTTCTGAAACCAATCGAACCCGATAATCACCCACGGTAGTATACGTATAGGTTGCTGTAGGATCGGTGGTTGTAAGATCATTGATGCCATCTTCATTAAAATCCCAATAAAATTTATTGCCCTTACTCTTTGTCGTAACCGTATCTTCAAAAACCACCTTTAGAGGAATGCAACCTACCGAATCATTTACTTTACCATTGATAGCAGATACAATACCTGATGCAACACCAGCTTTGTCAAAATCGAACCGAACAGAAAACATGTTACACGCATTATTTCCTCTTGAATCTGACCAAGCACCTGCTGTACCCTTTAATTGTTTACTGATACCGGAACTGTTTCTGTTTGCACAAGAACAAAATGTTTGATAAATGGCACCACTTGGGTCAAATCTACTGGTACCACCATCTACATGGTCTGCAAAGCCTCCCGTTTGTCCATAAAAAGTTCCATACAAAATATCTTTACTGTCTTTACTCAGTACTAAAAAATAGAATTCGCCTTCATCCGTTTTACCTTGAAATCTATCATCCGAAAGTGGGAGCCCAGCTAAGGTTGCAAATGAGTATTTTTCCCAATTAAACTGACTTCCCCATCCCCAACCGGCTACATATAAGTTTTGACACCTGTCAACTAAAAATGCAGTGAGCGATAAACTGGGTCTTGCTGCATTGGCATCTCCATTTCCGAAATTAGTTAAGAAAATAGTTTGTGATAAATCGGCACTTAACTTGGCAATAAAATGTTTCCCGTTTTTTTGAGCAGGATACTTTTCATCAAAGGGTGAATTGATTGGTGTGAACAAACCGGTTGTAGTGCCTGTTATATAGGGAAATCCGTATCTATCGAATTGAATGCCAAATATTACA
>CANHJH010000113.1 GCA_947460365.1 Sphingobacteriia bacterium
AAAGCAATTATGGAAGCAGATGAGTTGGTAGATCGATTAAGAGCGGATAGTTTTTTTACCAGAACATTGGTTAAATCCTTACAGATCCCCTACTCATTTAATTATCCATTTGATTCATTAAATACCATTTCTAAACAATATGCACCGGACAGTAGTTTTAGAATCATTACCTGGCAAGTAATGAAAGATCCTACCTATTTTAGATATAAAGGAGCTATTCAAATGAAAACAGCTGATGGATCTCTCCAATTAATCCCTTTATTTGATGGAACACATTTTACAGAGAATCCGGTTGATTCAGTAAGGGGCCCTAAAAATTGGATAGGTGCAATCTACTATAACATCATTCTAAAAAAATACAACAATAAAAAGTACTATACTTTGCTAGGGTTTGACGAACACGATGAAAACAGCAGCAGAAAATGGATTGAGGTGTTAACCTTAGATAATAATCAAAATCCTGTATTTGGAGGACGGTATTTTTTATATCCCAAAGATCCCATAAAACCTAAACAACCTGCATTCAGATTTTATATGGAATATAAAAAAGATGCAGCAGCCAAACTTAATTATGATCCGGAAATGGATATGATCATTTTTGCGAAATTAGTTAGTGAATCCAATGAACCAGAAAAAAAACATACCCTCGTGCCATACGGAACCATTGAAGGGTTTAAATGGCAAGAGGGTAAATGGGTATATGTTCCCGAACAGTAAAGTGGTAAAGAATTAGTCTAACTTGAGAACAGCAAGAAATGCTTCCTGTGGTATTTCTACATTACCAATTTGACGCATACGTTTTTTCCCCTCTTTCTGCTTTTCTAACAGTTTACGCTTACGGCTGATATCACCACCATAACATTTAGCTGTTACATCTTTACGCATGGCACTGATGTTTTCACGAGCAATTACCTTAGCGCCAATTGCTGCCTGAATAGCAATTTGGAATTGTTGTTTAGGCAATAATTCTTTTAGTTTCTCACAAAGTTTACGACCAAATTCTGCCGCTCTACTTCTATGTATTAACGCACTTAATGCATCTACTTTTTCATTGTTTAAAAGAATATCCATCTTCACGATATCCGCATTTCTATGATCTATAGGGGTATAGTCAAATGAAGCATAACCTCTGGTAGAACTTTTTAGTTTATCATAGAAATCAAATACAATTTCAGTTAATGGCATTTCAAAAATCAATTCAACTCGAGTTGGAGTTAGATAGCTTTGATTAATTAAAATTCCTCTTTTCCCTAAGCAAAGCGTCATGATATTTCCAATGTAATCCGGGAGTGTAATGATCTGTGCTTTGATAAAAGGTTCCTCAATCTTATCAATCTTTACCGGATCAGGCATTTCAACCGGATTATTAACCAATATTTTCTCCCCTCTGGTGGTGTAGGCATTAAAGCTAACATTGGGTACAGTGGTTATTACAGTTTGATTAAACTCACGTTCCAATCTTTCCTGAATGATCTCCATGTGCAATAAACCAAGGAATCCGCATCGGAAACCAAAACCTAGTGCCTGAGAAGTTTCTAATTCAAAAGTAAGAGAAGCATCATTTAGTTGAAGCTTGTCCATACACTCTCTCAATTCCTCAAATTCATCTGTATTAACAGGGAAAATACCCGCAAATACCATCGGTTTAACTTCTTCAAATCCATTAATCATTTCACCCGGATTATTGGCTAAGGTGATGGTATCACCTACTTTTACCTCTTTCGCGTTTTTAATTCCGGTGATGATATATCCCACATCCCCTGCCATTACTTCATTTTTAGGGGTCATATTTAGCTTGAGCACCCCTACTTCATCCGCAAAATAATCGTTGCCTGATGCAACAAATCTTATTTTATCACCCTTTTTAAGGGTGCCATTTAAAATTCGATAATACACAATTATACCGCGAAAACTATTGAATACACTATCAAAAATCAACGCTTGTAATGGTGCATCCACACTGCCTTCGGGAGCAGGCACACGTTCAACTATAGCCTGAAGTATTTCTTCGATACCAATGCCGGATTTACCGCTGGCTAATAAAATATCCTCTTGCTTACAGCCAATTAAATCGATAATTTGATCGGTTACTTCCGGGATTTTAGCCCCTTCCATATCGATTTTGTTGATCACCGGAATGATTTCTAAATCATTGTCAATTGCCAAATAAAGATTGCTAATAGTCTGAGCCTGAATACCTTGCGATGCATCAACTAATAATAAAGCACCTTCACATGCAGCCAAAGCACGACTCACTTCATAACTAAAATCTACGTGACCAGGAGTATCAATTAAATTTAACACATACTCTACTCCGTTGTGTTTATAATTGATTTGTATTGCATGACTTTTAATAGTAATTCCTTTCTCACGTTCCAGATCCATATCATCCAATACCTGATTCATCATATCACGTTCCCCAATGGTTTTAGTATGTTCCAACAATCTGTCGGCTAAAGTACTTTTACCATGGTCGATATGTGCTATAATACAAAAATTCCTAATATTCTTCATAAGTTTGCAAAGATAAGCTTGTATAGTTATATGGCGTTAATTTTGAGCACATGATGTTTACTGAAATCGGAACTAATATTGAAAAAGCGGCTCAGTTTCTGCTGAATGAAGATATTGTGGCTATTCCTACTGAAACTGTATACGGTTTAGCGGGTAATGCCTTGAATGAAAATTCCGTTTCAAAAATCTATGTTGCTAAAAATAGACCCCATTTTAATCCCTTAATTCTTCATCTTTCCGGAATAAATCAGCTAAATCAATATGCTTTTCCTGATCAATACAGTATTTTACTGGCAGAAGCCTTTATGCCGGGTCCATTAACATTGTTATTACCCAAAAAAAGCAATGTTCCAGATATTACTACAGCCGGAAGTGATAAAGTAGCTGTAAGGGTGCCCAATCATACATTAACGCTAGAACTTTTACATGCGATTCATTTCCCATTAGCTGCACCAAGTGCCAATCCATCAGGCTATATTAGTCCTACCACCGCTACCCATGTATTGGAAGGATTAAATGGAAAAATACCTTACATTTTAGATGGAGGTTTTACATCCGTAGGAGTAGAATCTACCATTTGTGAAGTAAAAAACGATCATATCATATTACATAGAACCGGAGGAATCAGTGCGAGTATGCTGAAAGAAGCATCAGGACTGGATGTGATTGCTACAGTTCACCAGGCATCCACGCCTCATACTCCCGGTCAATTAAAAAGCCATTATGCACCCAATACCCCATTATACAGGGGAAATATAGATGCCTTGATAGAACAAAATATGGGCAGAAAAACTGCTGTTATTAGTTTTCAAAAGGATTATTCAAGCAGGGGAAATTTAGATTGTTACGTATTATCGAAGCAAGGTAATATCAGTGAAGCGGCCAATCAGTTATTTGCAATTATGAGAGAGATAGATGCTAAGGAATATGACATTATTCTTACTGAAATATTTCCGGAAGAAGGAATTGGGTCTGCCATCAATGATCGATTAGACAGAGCCCAATTCTTGCATAAATAGATTATTGTAATGCGTTGATGATGGCCACAAATTCATCAGCAATAAGCGATGCGCCTCCTACTAATCCACCATCTACATCTGGTTGTGAGAATATTTCCACTGCATTAGCTGCTTTAACACTGCCACCATATAATATAGAAATAGAATCAGCTACTTCGGTTCCATAAACATGGGCAATGTCTTTTCTAATAAATGCATGCATTTCCTGTGCTTGAGCACTGCTGGCAGTTTTACCTGTACCAATTGCCCAAATTGGTTCGTATGCAATAATAACTTTAGCTAACTGCTCGGCCGACAAGTGATATAATGATTCTTTCAATTGTTTAGCAACATATTCATTTTGTGTATCTGCCTCCCGAATGGATAAAGGTTCGCCACAACAAAAAATTGGCTGAATATTGTTTTCTAAACATATATTAATTTTCTCCGCTAAAAATGCATTGCTTTCATTAAAATATTCACGACGTTCAGAGTGACCTAATACCACAAATTGAATACCTAAAGAAGTTAACATTTCAACTGAAATTTCACCGGTATAAGCCCCACTTTTTTTACTAAAACAGTTTTGCGCAGCAACATAAACACCTTTTTTCTCGGCTATTTTATGTTGAGCCATTGTTAAATATGGAGCAGGTATTGCGAATATAACTAATTGATTATCATTTAAATGATGCGGTTTGTTGATAATATTATCTAGCAGTTCTTCCCCTTGTTGTACCGTTAGATTCATTTTCCAGTTTGCTGCAGCAATTTGTTTTCTACTCATTGTTTTTCGATTGATTGATGTAATTGATTTAAAATGTTTATTTCTATTTCAGACAATGACTTTCCTTTCATCATTTTCCAATTATTAATATCTGCTACAGCGTTTTGGATGTTGTACTTTTTCCCTTCTATGCCAAAACTAAAATTACTAATCCGCTTAGGCAATAACCCGGCACCAAAAACAGAACAACATAATCCAATCACGCTCCCGGTATTGATGGAGGAATTAATCGCAACACGTGAATAGTCCCCCATGATCACTCCGCATTTTTGTCCAACTAATACCATTTTTTTTAAGTTCATCGCCCAAACTGCAACCGCTGCGGCTGAATTCTTAAGATTACTGTTAGAACTGCCTGCACCGAAGTTACACCATTCTCCAATTACGGCATCGCCGAGGTAGCCATCATGTGCTTTGTTGGAATACCCCATCATAATTGCATTTTTAATTTCTCCCCCACCCATACAATATGGGCCCAATGTGGTAGCACCATATACGCGACTATTCATTTTTAAAACCGAATGATCGCCTAAAGAAAATGGCCCCCTGATGGTTGTTCCTTCCATTACTTCGGCATTTTTGCCGATGTAAATAGGTCCGGTTGTTGAATTCAATATACAAAATTCAAGTTTTGCTCCCTCCTCAATAAATATATCGGCAGATTGTGCTACTTGCACCGTGGGAGAAATCGGCTGAGACTTTTTACCTTTCGTAAGGAGTTTAAAATCGTATGGAATGAACTGCCCATTTAGTTGAATTAAATCCCATGGAAATTCAATTCGTTTTATATGATCAATCGGTATTAATTCAGTAAAAAGTGTGTCGCAAGAAGATGGATCAAATGAATCAAATGCGATAGAACTGATACCCGCAATCAGTCCAAATTCATCAACCAAAGCCTGACCGGGTTTTAATCCATCTATTAGTTTAAGTAGCTCCTCTGTAGGCAATACGGCAGCATCAATCCATACATGCATAGCTGCAGCAGGAATTGGATATAAAGGTTGTAATAAAGCCGAAGTATGGATATATATAGCATTGTTTAATAGTTTACCCCAACGTTCTTGAATGGTTAATATACCCATCCGGAGATCAGCTACTGCTTTGTTTAAACAAAGTGGCGCCAAATTATCTCTAAACTTGTTGTCAAATAAAATAATTGCCATGGTACAAATGTATTGCATATTCACAATAATGAAATCTTCTTAACTTGCACCCAATTATTAAAATCAACCCATATGAGTTTAGGTACATTTTCATACCCAATTCCTACCAATGATCCGGTAGTTCCTTATGCACCCGGAACCCCTGAAAAAGCAGCTTTGAAGAAAGCAATCGCTAATCTTAAAAAGAAAGAATTAGATATTCCCATGTATATAGGTTCTAAAGCTATCCGTACTGAAAGAAAAGTAGCTATTAAACCACCCCACGAATTATCACATACATTAGGTTATTTTAATGCCGGAGAGAAAAAGCATGTAGAAATGGCAATTAATGCTGCTTTACAAGCTAAAGAAGCCTGGGCTGCAATGAGTTGGGAAAGTCGTGCGCATATATTTTTAAAAGCTGCTGATCTTTTAGCAACCAAATATCGCTATCAAATGGTGGCATCCACTATGTTGGGGCAGAGCAAAAATGCATATCAGGCAGAGATCGACAGTACTTGTGAATTAATTGATTTTCTTCGTTTCAATGTACATTTTTTAAGTGAGATTTATCAACAGCAGCCTATATCTGCGCCAGGTATGCACAATAGAATGGAATGGCGACCTTTAGAGGGATTTGTATTAGCAGTTACTCCATTTAATTTTACAGCCATTGGTGGGAACTTACCTACCTCTGCTGCCATGTGTGGCAATGTGGTAGTTTGGAAACCAGCAAATACACAAATTTACTCTGCACAACTATTTATGCGCATTTTAAAAGAAGCTGGGTTACCAGATGGCGTTATTAATTTAGTGTATGTAGATGGCCCAACCATTGGTGAAGTTTGTTTTTCGCACAGAGATTTTGCTGGGGTTCATTTTACCGGATCAACCGGTGTTTTCAATCATATGTGGAAAGTTATTGGTGAAAATATGGGTATTTACAAATCCTATCCAAGAATTGTAGGCGAAACCGGGGGTAAGGATTTCGTAATTGCGCATAAGTCTGCCGATGTAGACACCGTAGTTACTGCATTAGCAAGAGGTGCTTTTGAATTTCAGGGACAAAAATGTTCTGCTGCTTCTAGAGCCTATATCCCAAGTAATATTGCTGAAGAAGTTAAACGAAAGTTAGTGGCAGCGGTGCAATCGATGAAAATGGGAACGGTGGAAGATTTTACCAACTTTGTGAATGCGGTGATTGATGAAAAATCATACAACAGCATTACCCGTTATATCAACAATGCACGAAAAAACAATAAATCAAAAATTTTAGTGGGGGGGAATTTCAGTAAATCCAAAGGATATTTTATTGAACCAACCATCATTGAAACAAAAGATCCAAAATCGGTGACCATGTGTGAAGAGATATTTGGACCAGTTCTTACGATTTATGTTTACAAAGCGGAGCAATTTGAGAAAACATTAGAATTGGTGGATAGCACGTCTAATTATGCCTTAACCGGTGCAATAATTGCTCAAGATAGAGCTGCTATTGAATTGGCTACCAATAAGTTAAGAAATTCAGCTGGTAATTTTTATATCAATGATAAACCAACCGGAGCGGTTGTTGGTCAACAGCCTTTTGGTGGTGCAAGAGCATCAGGTACGAATGATAAAGCAGGAAGTATGTTGAATTTATACAGATGGTTAAGTGCCAGAACGATCAAAGAAACCTATAATCCTCCAACTCATTATGGATATCCATTTTTGATGGAGGCTTAAACCTTTAACTATCGACTTTAACCCTTATATTTGCCCTCAAATTTTTGAATTGTGCAGACAAAATTTTCTAAAGAAACTTATCTCTATTGGTACGAGCTCATGCAGCTTATTCGTCAGTTTGAATTAAAATCTGAAGAGATGTATAAAATGGCAGGAAAAATCCGTGGATTTTTCCATGCTTATATTGGTCAGGAAGCTATTGCAGCAGGTTGTTTATCAGCTACCAATGCCGATGATCCATTCATTACTTCATACCGTGATCATGGTTTAGCGCTTGCAAAAGGCATATCAGCGAATGCTTGTATGGCTGAATTATATGGCAAATCAACCGGATGTGCCAAAGGAAAAGGTGGAAGTATGCACTTTTTTAGTGCCGAACATAAGTTTTTTGGTGGTCATGGTATAGTTGGTGCACAAATAGGAACTGGTGCTGGTTTGGCATTTGCTGAAAAGTATAAGGGTACAAAAAATGTAACACTTTGCTTTTTTGGAGATGGAGCAGCTCGTCAGGGTTTATTACACGAGAGTTTCAACTTAGCCATGCTTTGGAAATTACCGGTAATTTTTATTTGTGAGAACAACAATTATGCAATGGGTACTTCGGTATCCAGAACCAGCAATGTTAACGATATTTTTAAATTAGCCGATGCTTATGATATGCCAGCAGATAAGGTAGACGGGATGTCTCCTGAAGCAGTGCATGAAGCAGTTGCAAGAGCTTCTAAAAGAGCCAAAGACGGAGAAGGACCAACGCTATTAGAAATGAAAACATATCGTTATAAAGGTCATTCAGTTTCTGATCCGCAGAAGTATAGAAGTAAAGAAGAGGTAGATGAATACAGAGAGCAAGATCCTTTACTTAAAATTGCTGCATCTATCTTATCAAACAAATACGGCTCTAAAGAAGATTTAGCTGCTATTGATAAAAGAATCAATGATATAGTAGAAGAATCCGTTCGATTTGCAGAAGAAAGTCCATGGCCATCTGACGATGAGTTATTAAAGGATGTTTACATAGATCAGAATTATCCATTTATTGTTGATTAATAGATCCAATTATAATTTAAAAAACTAACGAATAATTTTATACAATGAGCAAAGTACACGAAAGTGAAATAGAAGTAAACGAAGTTTTGGTTAAAGCGCAAAACACTTGGAATACATTTAAAAAACCTATCATCATCATTGTTGCTGCAATAGTTATTATTGGCGGTGGTTGGTATGCTTACCAAGAGTACGTGATGAAACCCAAGGAAGAAAAAGCTGCAGAGGCTTTATTTAAAGCTGAACAATACTTTGCTATTGATTCATCTAAATTAGTGCTTAATGGAGATGGCTTAAGTAAGGGCGTACTTTATGTAATCAGCAATTTTAGCGGTACTAAAGCAGCTAATCTAGCGCATTATTATGCAGGTATCAGTTATTTGAAATTAGGTGAGTTTGATAATGCAGTAAAACATTTAAAAGATTTTTCAACAGACGCAAAACAAATTCAACTATTAGCTTATGGTTGTTTAGGGGATGCTTATGCGGAATTAAAGAA
>CANHJH010000114.1 GCA_947460365.1 Sphingobacteriia bacterium
GGTAGTTGTTTCAGACATCGTTTTCTCCATCATATCTACTTGTATATTTTTATGTAACATCTTAAAAAATTCAGCTGTTTTTTTGACAATCTTTTTATCGAGAAACGCATAAGATAAATATAAACTAGCTTCGCTGCTTTTCTTACCATTTTTATCTTTTTGCTCATCCGGCATACATACATCTAATTCACTATCAATAGATGAATTTAAATTATTCAATGAATCTTGAGTAAATAAGTACATTTTAGTTGGGTTATTCTATTTTCA
This sequence comes from Sphingobacteriia bacterium, assembly GCA_947460365.1. Classification (GTDB taxonomy): domain Bacteria; phylum Bacteroidota; class Bacteroidia; order Chitinophagales; family Chitinophagaceae; genus Sediminibacterium. The sequence goes on from CANHJH010000114.1 coordinate 268, forward strand.
AAAAAGTTAGTCTGTACTTTAGCTTTTGGATTATATTTAGTAAATCGGCAAGTTGAAATGCCCAACTTCTTATATATTCCTTTAACGAGTTTTACAGCTATTTGGTGAATCGAAATTAAATTCCCTCTACAGTATAATTTATCCGTATTAATACGGATAAAAGGATAAATATTTACTAAATTCTTTAGGGGATTTGATGTTATATAACAGATAATTATTATTTAATTAATTCTATAAATTATTTACTAAAAGGGCAAACAAATCATTTTACAGCTTGTTGTTAAGAGTGCCCATACGATCAATAATTATGAATGAACTTAGATGGATGAAGAATAGAACCTTGTCAACCTTAGAAATTGATAGAATAATTGAAATGGCATGGGAAGATAGAACACCCTTTGAAGCCATTTTATTTCAATTTGGTTTGCCTGAAAAAGAGGTGATTGCATTAATGAGAAAAGAATTGAAACGAAGCAGCTTCAATCTATGGCGTAAAAGAGTTAATGAAGGTGTTAGTCAAAAACATCTGCATAAAAGAAATGCGGGTATAGACCGATTCAAATGTTCTTTACAAAGAACCATCTCCCTCAATAAAATTTCTAAAAGATAATGTTTAGTACGGTATATCAGGATGTTGTAAATAAAATAGAAGAGATAGACCCTATAAAATATGGTAGAACAAGAAACCATATAGATGGGGCTGTTACTAAATTATCGCCCTATATATCCAGAGGCGTTATTTCTACAAAAATGATTGCAGATAAAATCTTAAGCAAAGGATATACATTCAATGAAATTGAATTCTTTTTAAAAGAATTAGCTTGGAGAGATTATTATCAGCAGGTACATATTGCGCTGAAGGATAATATTAATGCTGATGTCAGACAATTACAAGAAAATGTAACCACATATGAAATTCCATCGGCTATTGTAAACGCCAATACTTCCATTGATGCAATAGATCAAAGTATTAATGAATTGTATACAACCGGTTACATGCACAATCACTTGAGGTTATATATTGCAAGTATATGTTGCAACATTGCACAATGCCATTGGAGTAACCCATCTACTTGGATGTATTATCACTTACTAGATGCTGATTGGGCAAGCAACACGCTTAGCTGGCAATGGGTTGCGGGCAGTTTCGGGAGTAAAAAATACTTTGCCAACCAAGAAAATATTAACAAATATTGCAACAGTAGTCAATTGAACACCTTTTTAGATGTTTCATACGATTCATTTAACAACATCAAAATACCCATTGAATTAACAGAACGATTTTCATTAAACTTAGCATCCCCCCTGCCTGAACCAACCAAGGTTTGTATTAATGAGGCTTTGCCAACTTACATTTATAATTTTTACAACCTCGACTGTACCTGGGATGCTGATATAAATGCAAATAGAATATTGCTATTAGAGCCGAGTTTCTTTACAAAATATCCGGTATGTAAACGCACTATTGATTTTGTAATTGATCTATCCAAAAACATTTCCAACCTACAGGTTTTCGTAGGTGAATTTATGGAGTTATTTCCTGATGCAAATGATCAACACATCATTCACTTTAAAGAACATCCTTTATTTGGCCACTATAAAGGAACTGAACACAAAAGAGATTGGATGTTTGCGGAGGTTACAGGATATTTTCCATCCTTTTTTAGTTATTGGAAAGCGTGTAAAAAATTAAATCAAATCGGTGTCTGAAAGAAAAGAGATCAATATAGTTTGGCTTAAAAGAGATATCCGATCTCAAGATCATTGGCCATTGCAATTGGCCGAAGAAAGTCCTTTGCCGTATTTAATTATCTTTCTGTTCGAACCAACTATCATTTCATATCCTGATACCAGTTTAAGGCATCTTCAATTTCAATATCATTCAATACGGCAGCTTAACAAGAAATTATCGCCTTTTAAAAAAGAAGTTGTTGTTTTCTATACAGAAGCGCTTACAGCATTTAATGCTATATCTGCTCAATATAAAATCGTTCATATATTCAGTTATCAGGAAAGTGGTATTCAATTAACGTACGATAGAGATAAAAATATTGCACGGTATTGTAAAGCACATCAAATTAATTGGCAAGAATGTCAGCGTGACGGTATCATAAGAGGAATAAAAAACAGACAGGGTTGGGATACCAATTGGTTTAAAACTATGCATCTTCCTGTAATTAATAATAGTTACACTATCCGTGAGGTTGAAAAATTAACCAACAACTACCCACTTACGAATGAGCTAATCATTCAATTAGAACATTATCCGAAATCGTTGCAGCCTGCAGGAGAAGATTTTGCATTTAGATATTTACATGATTTTGTGAATGGAAGAGGAAAATACTATAGCAAACACATTAGTAAACCATTAGAAAGCAGAACAAGTTGTGCAAGAATCTCTCCTTATTTAAGTTGGGGTAATATGAGTATTAAGCAAGCCTATCAATATGTTTATCCGTATACTACTACTTCTACATTCAAAGGCGCTATTAAAAATTTTCTCACCCGCTTAAAATGGCATTGTCATTTTATACAAAAATTTGAAGTAGAATGCTCCTATGAAAACAAATGCATTAATAGTGGATATGAATTATTAGAACATCCCCAAAATGAAAGTTTTATAACAAGTTGGAAAAAAGGGGAGACCGGATTTCCTTTAGTTGATGCTTGTATGAAGTGCTTAGACAATACGGGGTGGATTAATTTTAGAATGAGAGCGATGCTGGTAAGTTTTATTTGTCATCATTTATATCAGGATTGGCGTTTAGTTACTGATCATTTAGCACAACTTTTTCTGGACTATGAACCGGGTATTCACTATCCACAATTTCAAATGCAGGCTGGCACAACCGGCATCAACACCATACGCATTTATAATCCTATTAAACAAAGTTTGGAGCACGATCCTAACGGAATATTTATTAAGCAATGGCTACCTCAACTAAAAAACGTTCCTGCAGCATTTATTCACGAGCCACACAAAATGTCTACAATAGAACAACAATTGTATAATGTAATAATTGGTAAAGATTATCCGGCTCCAATAGTTGATTTGGAGCAGTCTGGTAAACTTGCCAGAACAAAAATTTGGGGACACAGAGAAAATGAACTGGTAATAAAAGAAAATTTAAGGATTCTTCATACCCATACAAGAAAAAGCAAATAAAGAATTTATATATGCATAAGCAAATCAAAAAACAACACCTGCCGACCAAAGTTTGCATAGTATGTAACAGAGCATTTACCTGGAGAAAAAAATGGGAAAAAGTATGGGCAGATGTAAAATATTGCAGCGACAAATGTAGAATGAATAAAAAATAGTGTGTAACAGTTTTATATGTCTAAAAATAAATAATTAAAAAATATTGCTTACTAACAACACCTCATCAATGTCTAAATTATTTTTATTATTTCCGAATCAACTCTTTAAAGATATTGAATTACTAAAAGAATTTGATGAAGTGTGGTTAATTGAAGAATATTTGTTTTTTAAACAATATAAATTTCATCAACAGAAATTAGTATTACATCGGGCAAGTATGAAATACTATGAAAACTACTTACAACAAAACAATATTAAAGTACAATATATTGAAGCAACACAAGCAGAAAGCGACATTCGTAAATTACTTGGGAGTATTGACCATACAAAATATAGCTCCATTGAATGTTATGATGTATGTGATGACTGGTTGAATGAAAGAATTAAAAAAGCTTGCGCTATCAGTAAGATTGAAAATAGACAACACTCCACACACTTGTTCATCAACACTGAAGAAGACTTAAAAACTTATTTTGACAATAAAGTCAAATATTTTCATACAGATTTTTATATTCAACAACGCAAAAAGCTGAATATACTAGTTGATCCTGCTAACAAACCGCTGGGTGGAAAATGGAGCTTTGATGCAGACAACAGACATAAATATCCAAAAAACAAAACAGCACCTGCTATTAAATTTCCGCTGCTGAATAATTTCTACAGTGAAGCCATAGATTATGTATCTAAAAATTTTAATCATCACTATGGTATGTTATCCAACAACTGTATTTATCCTACTACACATGAAGAGAGTGAACGATGGTTGCAACAATTTTTAGTAACCAGGTTCGCCGAATTTGGTGAATATGAAGACGCAATTGTTGAGCATGAAAATTTTTTGCACCATAGTATTTTAACTCCAATTCTTAACATTGGCTTGCTTACCCCTTTATATATTATTGAAACCACTTTAAGCTTTGCGAAAGAAAATTCTATTTCACTAAACAATGTAGAAGGTTTTATCAGGCAAATAATTGGATGGAGGGAATTTATTAGAGGGGTTTATGTATACAAAGGCAAACAAGAAAGAACGACCAACTTTTGGAAATTTAACAAGCGTATCCCTCCTTCGTATTATAACGGCACAACAGGTATAGCACCAATAGATACTACAATTAAAAAGGTATTAGCAACCGGATACTGTCATCATATAGAAAGACTAATGATACTGGGTAACTTTATGCTGCTAAATGGGTTTCATCCGAATCAAGTATATCAATGGTTTATGGAACTTTTTATAGATGCATACGATTGGGTTATGGTACCTAATATCTACGGAATGAGTCAGTTTGCAGACGGTGGATTAATGGCAACTAAACCCTATATAAGTGGAAGTAGTTATGTACTTAAAATGAGTAATTATAAAAAAGGGGACTGGTGTGAAATTTGGGATGCCTTGTTCTGGCATTTTATGGATACACATCGAAATTTCTTTTTATCGAATCCACGATTAGGCATGTTAATTAAAACGTATGAAAAAATGAGTGATGATAAAAAGGAACGTATGAAAAAATTAGTAGCGGTATATTATAAAGCTTAATAAGCCGACATTTAAACCATAACTAAAAATATAAATACTTGAATGGTTGTCTATTCAAAAGCATAATAAAGTAAAGGCATTTATTATACTTCCATTAAATGTTCTTCTTTAATGAGGCTACCGCTTTTTCTAATGTTTCTTCTTTTTTAGCAAAACAAAAACGCAATACTTTATTGTCTTCGCCATTCTGGTAAAATGCGGATACCGGTATAGTAGCTATGCCGCATTCTTTTGTTAAACGAATAGCCAGGTCTTTATCGGCTTCATTGCTAAATCCTGCATAGCTGTAACACTCAAAATAGCTGCCATGAGAAGGAATACAAGTAAAGGGCGTATCCGCCATCAACGCTCTGAAATAATTTCTTTTTTGCTCTACAAAACTTCCCAACGTTAAATAGGCTGTCTTATTGGTTAAATATTGTGACAGTGCTACTTGCTTTGGCGTATCACATGTAAAACAATTGAACTGGTGTACTTTTCTAAACTCTTTCATGAATGATTCAGGTGCTATACAATATCCTAATTTCCAACCGGTACAATGATAGGTTTTCCCGAATGAATAACAAACAAAGCTTCTTTCAAACAATTCCGGATATCTTAATATACTTTGATGGGCTATTCCATCAAAAATTAAATGTTCATATACTTCATCACTCAATATAATTATTTTAGTGCCGGTAACAATGGAAGCAAGCTCTATCATATCTGCTTCACTTAATACGGCACCGGTTGGGTTGTGTGGCGTATTAATCATAATCATGCGGGTTCGTTCATTTACTGAAGCGCGCACTTCTTGCCAGGGAATATTGTAATTAGGATATTGTAAAGAAATTCTTACCGCCTTTGCGCCATTTATTTCTATATTAGGTATATAACTATCATAGGCAGGTTCAAATACAATTACCTCATCACCGGGCTGTAAAGCAGTTGTAAGCGCTGTATAAATAGCATAGGTACCGCCGGGCGTAACAGTTATATTGGTTTCCGGATTAATGGGAGTATGGTACAATTCGGTGGCTTTTGCTGCAAGTGCTTCACGCAATGCAGGTAGGCCATTCATGTGAACATATTGATTGAATCCATCTTTCATTGCCTTGTCTACCAGACTGGTGAGCTCATCGCTCATAGGAAAATCGGGAAAGCCCTGACCCAAATTTACCGCACCATGTTCTACTGCTAATTGACTCATTACCGTAAAAATGGTTGTACCTACATTGGGTAATTTTGAATGGATAATTGGTTGCACTTTTTTTAATTTAAATGTGCAACAAGATACTCCATTTGATAAAATAAATGTAGCCTATGGCTGTAATAAGTTTGCCAATCTTTTCAGTTCTATCTCAGCCATTTTAGCTGAGTAGGATAAATTGACCATTCTGTAAGATTCGTTTTCAAAACTTTGCTGGGCTATCTTCACATCTACTATTGTAGCCTGACCTAATTCGAATTTTTGCATCACCAAACTCAACAATTGAGCAGAAAGTTCAAAATTAGTTTTAGCGGTAGATAATTGTTCTAATGAACTTCTATATAATTGATATGTTTTTACCGCACCGGTTTCTACAGTAAGCAATAGATTATTTTTTTGCGCAATGGCTGATCGTGTATTGATAGCTGCTACCTGTTGTTGTTTTTTATTTACCGACCCATTATAAATTGGTACGGTTAAATTTAGTCCTACTGTAGGGCCAAAACTTTGATTGGTTAAAATAAACCCGGCTGCACTACTTGTATTACTCAAGCTATAACCTGCGGTAGCCCTTAAGGTTGGCGCACTTAACGCTGCCGTTTCCTTCTCTATCCATTCATTTATTTTAATCTGTTGATTTGCAGCAATGATTTGTGGATTTTTTTCCAGTAACAACTTAATTTGATCTAATGTAATTGATTGATCTACTGTTATGGTGTCTTGAATAGAAATGGAAGAATCGGGTCTTACAAAAATTAAATTGAGTAAGTCGGTTTTAGATTGATCGATTATTAATTGCTGCGCTTGTTGAGATTGAGTTAAGGCATTTAAATCTAACTGTGCCTGAAATAAATCGGCATTATTAGCCATGCCTACTTCTTTTCGGCTTTGAATTATTTCGATACGCTTTTTAGCAACCTCTAAAGACTGAAGGATTGTTTTTAAAAAGTTTTGTTGGCGAACAATGTCAAAATAACGAGTTGTTACGCCGGCTAAGGTGTTTTGAATTTGTGCATTGAGTAATCCAAAATTTTGATTTTGCAACTCTTCAAGCCTTTTCTTGGTAGCTTTTACCCGCATCCCATTGTATAATAAAATGCTGCCTGTTACAGAGGCAGATAAATTGTTAGCAGTAACTCCACTACGCTGTACATTTCGGGTGGGATCCGGAAATTTTTGATTAATGCTGGTTACCTGTTCGTTGTCTGTGGCTTGCCCCGTTACAATGGGCATTCCACCGGCTACCGCTAAGTCGTTATTAATTGTAGCAATATCGGCATTATATTTAGCCAGTTGAATGTTGTAACTATTCTTTAATGCTATGGCTAAAGCATCAGATAAGGTAAGCTTACCCTGTGCATTTGCATTAAATGCCATTAAAGTAGCTAACAACAGAAAAAGCGTGTTTTTATTCATCATACTGCATAAAATTATGCGAGGAATATGGAATAACCGTTTTTTTTACACGAATGGATTAGCCGGTTACCAAAGTACCCACGTTTGCACCCTCTACTACTTTTAATAAATTGCCTTTAGAATTCATATCAAAAACGATAATAGGTAATTTATTTTCCATACAAAGGGTAAAGGCGGTCATATCCATTACTTTCAGGTTCTTACTGATACAGTCTTGGAAAGAAATTTTTTCATATTTAGTAGCGGTGGGGTCTTTTTCAGGATCTGAAGTATACACACCATCCACTCTGGTACCTTTTAAAATTACATCGGCTTTCATTTCAATAGCGCGTAAAGAGCCGGCTGTATCGGTGGTAAAGTAGGGGTTACCAGTACCGGCACCAAAAATTACTACCCTGCCTTTTTCGAGGTGGCGAAGTGCTTTTCTACGAATATACGGTTCAGCTACTGCTTCCATATTGATAGCGCTTTGCAAACGGGTGTACACACCTATTTTTTCGAGCATTGCTTGCATGGCCATCGCATTAATTACGGTTGCCAACATACCCATATAATCTCCATGCGCTCTTTCGATACCGCTTTCGGCTTCATTCATTCCACGATAAATATTACCCCCTCCAATTACAATGGCTACTTGAACACCCAAATCGGTTACTAACTTAATATCATGCGCATATTGTTCAATAATTTTAGGGTTAAAAGGATCACCGTTTCTTTGATCCCCTAAAAGCGCTTCTCCAGATAATTTAAGCAGTATTCTTTTGAATTTAGGCAGCATAATTATAGTTTATTCGTGAAGAGTTTTGCAAATATATCAATTCGGTAAAATCCAACCTAAGTAATTTAAGAGAAAGGAGGAAATAGAGGAGATTTTTATACAGAAACCTAAAAGGGCTCCGTATTGCTACGGAGCCCTTTTAATATAATGAA
>CANHJH010000115.1 GCA_947460365.1 Sphingobacteriia bacterium
AATATATTTCCTTTTTCTTTTTGAATGATGGTTTTAATCAGCATACTTGCAATATCTAATACTTCTAAAATAAAACGTTTCGGTATGCTGCATACTTTTTTATAGAACAGTTTTCTGCTGGTAATATAAAAACGGTATTGAGTTGTATTAAATTCTTTTTGATTGTTATTAGAATCAGCTTGTGCAGCAGAACTTCCCTCATAATGAACAATATTGATCTCGGGTAACAGCACAGATTGGTAACCAGCTTTCCAAATTCTATGAGACAATTCTGTTTCTTCGAAATACAAAAAAAATGATTCATCAAATAGACCAACTGCTTTTAACACGCTAGCCCGAATAAACATATTGGCTCCGGAAATAAAATCTACCACTTTTATTTGGGCATTATAATTCACTACCCCTAACGCCAACTGGTGTTGGTAAAATTTGGGATACAAGAATTTAAAGCCAAGTAAGGAAACAGCACATAAGATGGTGGGGAAATTGCCAAAGGATGTAGCGGGCTGAAGCTCGGGCGAAAGTAAGGAGCCGCCACAAACGGCTACTTTACTATGGGCGGGATTACGCATATAATCAACAAAAGTAGTGATGGCATCAGACAGTAACAAGGTGTCGGAGTTTAATAAAAATACAAACTCTCCTTTTGCGATTTTAATACCCTTATTATTGGCAGCACCAAACCCAATGTTTCGGTTGTTTTGTATAAAATGAATTTCCGGAAAAATAGCTGTTAGCTGCTCAATACTTCTGTCTGCAGAAGCATTGTCTATTAAAATAACTTCCACCACATACTTATTCCTAAACTGAAAAACAGATTGAATACATTGTATAGTTAACTGTGTAGTGTTGTAATTAACAATAATTACCGATACGTCAATCATTCAATTACTTAGCACTGTTTTTAGGGGAAGCATAAGTAATAAATGCCCATGCCAACATAACCAAGATTGAAAATCCCCAGCCAATCAACAATAAAAATACTAAGCGTTTCTCTACCTTCTCTAAAGGATATTTTGCACTATCTAAAATATTGATAATGGGCGTTTGGCCTGCCATTGCCATCCTACTGGCTTCTAAATTTTTCATCACTTCGGTATACAGCGCATAGGTTACAGATTTATCTCGCTGTGATACTTCCACCGGAACGGCAGATGACTTAAAGGCAATATTTGCATCTAACACTTGTAAAGAGGCCGACTTGTATGATTTTGCATTTAATACCTGCATTAGTGAATCAGACCTTTGTTGTAACCGCGCTACATTGCGCATTGCTACACTCGTTTTAATTTCGATGTACATTTTCATGGTTTCCATTACCAACCTTTCGGTTAACAATTTAGAGAATACTTCATCCCCCGAATTGGTGGTTACTACTACAATGGAGCCTTTTTTATTTAGCCGATCTACAGAAAGATTTTTTTTAATCACGTCTTTGTAAATCACGAATAATATACTATCCTGAAGTCTTTTGTTTATAGGGTTTACAGGTGTTTTGGCAAAAGAAAAATTATTGAGGGATTCAATGCCAGACCATTTTTTATGGAGTTGATTAAAGTTGATGTACACATCAGCAAGTGTGATGTTATTTGTACCAGTGGAGGAATCTATTTTAGACAACAATACTTTTTCTACTATTGTTCTGGAACGAATAATATCTAAAATATTATCACCGGCAAATAAGTTGGAGTTGCTTAATCCCCCACCAATGTCTACCCCAAATTGAGATGCCAAACCCGATAACCCCCCACCCATACTGCTTTTTTCCTCTAAAATAAAGGTAGTAGATGCCTGATAAGTAGGTTTTTGTGTATAGTAATACGCCAGTGCAATTAAAGTGGTGAAAATTAATAATGCTATTGTGGCTTTAAGTTTGGTTAAAGTGAACTGAAAAAAATGTATGACTTCCTCCAACACATCGTTCATTTTAATAATGGGTATTGTTTGATTATTTTCCATTTATTTCATGTGTATATAGTTATTATTTTTAAAGGCTATTTCTGGGTATTGATTAGTACAATCAATATACTTACTAATGAGGTAAGGCTAGAAAATATACCTACAACTTCACCGGTAGATAATTTAGCTTTTGCCTTTTTTTCCGGAACATAAATCTCTGTTCCGGGTTTAATAGCAGGATAAAATCGAGCAAATAAAAAGTTTCTGGTTTTACGCACTTGTCCATTCGGGTAGATTACATAAGAATTTTTCTTTGCAGCCCGCAAAGCATATCTCCCACTTTCTCTTAATGCATCCTGAAAGGTGATACCCTCATAATAAACAATTTGTTTAGGTACATTCACTGCACCAAAAGTTTGAATGGTTTGCAGTTCTTTAGGTATTTTCAACACATCCCCTTCTACTAAATAAAGATCTTCTTTAGCGCCGGGATTTGACAATATTTTATCGAGTTGTATGCCTACCGGTTTTTGTTCTTTATACAGACTGTAAATAGCAGAGGTATCTGCAGAGGATTTGATGGCGGCCTCTTTACCACTTTGCTGATTAATTAAATTAGCTTTGGTATTTACTAATGCCGCATCATTTTCTGATATATCTCTAAAAGTTTTACGGATTAAAATGGCTCCACCGGCAAAACCTTTTTGTTTTAATCCACCTGCACGTTTCACTAAATCAGAAATACGTTCTGCATTACCTGCTAAAGTATATTTGCCCGGATAGACTATTTCACCTTCAATAGTAACACTGATTTGTTCCTTATAAATAGGTGATTTTCTTACGGAAACTATATCGTAGGGTGCAAGTTGAAAATGGAGGTTATTGCCGGCATCATTGTCTTTCAGTAAATTGATTTCTTTGATCACAGAATATACTGCACTGTCTTTTTGTGCGCCATCGCTTTGACGAAGGCGGCGTGCTATTTCAATTTTCTGCAAAGCAGCCCCATCTTTGTATCCATTTGATAGTAATACCAAATCCTGTACAGTCATGTTTTCTGCAAAACTATATATGCCCGGACTATTCACTTCTCCATCAATTTGAACGGTGTATTTTTCTTTCAGTTCATTCATTTCAAAAACCTGAATTACATCTTCCCGAACTAAATTGATATTGGATTTACCCAATAAAATGTCGTTTATATTAAAATGAATGATTTCTGCCGTTAAGTCGGGTTTTAATCTTTTTAATAACGCTCTGTTGGTATAGGCATCTTCTCGGGGTTTGGCCGCAATGAGCAGATCTTTTAACGTAGGCATTTCATTTAATCCATAAGCACCTGAATAATACACTGCGCCTTTAACCGATACTCTATTGGCAAACATATTTGCGAGCGAGTCAATAACCAACGTATCGCCGGACATGAATTTAAAGCTTGATAGCTCAGTAGCTTTCAAGCTGATCACTTCTTTATTTTTTATGCCCATTCGATATACCCGAAGCAATTCTTTATAGGCAATATCCGAAAATCCACCAGCATATTTTATTAAATCTGCGGCTGACTCACTGGGCTGAACATCAAATAAAGCGGGCTTTTTAATCGCACCTTTTACGGTTATTCTGGTTTGGTAAGGGTTTACTCGAATCACATCTCCCTCTTGTAAAATTCGATTATTTGACAAATCACCGTTCAATAAAAAATTATACAAATCAAATTGAACCAACACTTTACCATTTCTCACCAATTCAATGTTTCTAAAGGAACCGATTTGATTGGGGCCACCGGAAGCAAAAAGTGCATTCATTAAAGTAGATAAAGCAGAAATTTCATAATTGCCGGGGCGTTTGATTTCACCAATAAGCGTTACACTGATGTTACGAATCTGCCCTATAGCAATCTGCACAGCTACCGAGCCATTGTTAATTCCGGGATAAATTTTAGTCAGCGCATTTCTAAGTTTAATGCGCGCATCTTCTATAGCCATACCGGCTACTTTTATTGGGCCCAAATTAGGAAAACGGATATACCCTTCCGGAGACACCAATAATTTTTTAGTGACATCTGAAATTCCATATACATCAATAACCAATTGATCACCGGCGCCAATGATATAACTTTGTGGGGTAGCCACATTTAAATTGGGCTCAAAACTAAGATTCTGCGTTTCGAAGATGGAAGCTCCAAATACTTTTAAAATACCGGTTGAGTCTACAGGCTTTATGGCAGGAGATTTAGGAAGTAATTTGGTTCTGGCTTCATATTGATCAGAAATATTTTTAGCAGGTGCATTCATTTCTCTGATGGTGGAAGGATCCATTAAAGACAGTCTTTTTTTCAACAGCATAACCTGTTCTGAAGTAAGTCCTTTTTCCCGGGCTTTCATCTCCATTTCTGTTTCAGACAATCCATATAGCTGATATTGACTCATTAATACAATCAATTGCTGATCACTCAAATTTTCAATATTAGTGCCTGGTAATTGTGCATACAGTCCATTAAAACTTATACCAATTACTGCGATGAATATCCATAATTTACGAAAACAATGTTTCATTTTTTTACATTTAAATCGCCCAAACAGGCGACTATATTTTTGTAGTAAGCAATAGGGATTTTACAAGAAGCGCATTTCTTGTATTGAAGTAGGTGTTAATTAGCTTTAGACATGTTTACCACTGGAGATTGCACGTCTAATTCCTCGAAGATGGAATTATTACTTACAAACTCGGGAACCAGGTCTTTCATGGCTTTAACCACCAATGTAACCGACTCTTGTCGTTTTGCCGGACCAATCAGGCCATCAATTTGATGGCTTAAAACGGCGTATTCCAGCGTTCTGGTTTTAGCAATGAGTATTTTCTCGTGATAGGTAGCTAGGGTATTTTCGGCATTGTTTAACAGCTCTTCATACAGCTTTTCACCCGGTCTTAATCCACTGAATTCAATTTTTATGTCGGATTCGGGTTCTAAGCCGGAGAGCTTGATCATTTTTTTAGCGAGGTCAACAATTTTAACGGATTGCCCCATATCGAATACAAATATTTCTCCTCCATTGCCCATAGAACCAGCTTCTAGAACCAGCTGGCAGGCTTCCGGAATGGTCATGAAAAAGCGGGTAATTTCTGGGTGAGTAACTGTAACAGGACCACCTGATTCAATTTGCTTTTTAAAGCGGGGGATTACAGAACCATTGGAGCCTAACACATTTCCAAAGCGGGTGGTAATAAATTTGGTGTGTTTATTGGAGTTGTTGCTTTTGGCAATCGCATCATGATGTTGATAAAGCGATTGCACATACATTTCTGCAATGCGTTTAGATGCACCCATTACATTGGTAGGATTTACTGCTTTATCGGTAGAGATCATCACAAAGCGCTCTACCCCGTATTTAACGGACATATCTGCCATTAATTTAGTGCCACCTACATTGGTACAAATGGCTTCTAAAGGGCTGTGTTCCATCATTGGAACGTGCTTGTAAGCGGCTGCATGGTAAACAAAATCCGGATGATACTGTTCAAAAATACGTTCTACAATCAGCTCATTTCGTACATCCCCCAACAGCAACTTAAATTTATGAAATCCTATTTCATTTAATTCCAACTCCAAATTATGCAAGGGCGTTTCTGCAATATCATTCAACAAAATCAGTTTGGGTTTGTACTGAATTAACTGGCGTACAATTTCACTGCCAATTGATCCTGCAGAACCGGTAACCAACACTGTTTTATTATTTAACTGATTGAACAAGATTTCATTGTAAATTTTAATTTGTTCTCTTTCTAACAGGTCTTCAATTTTAATGTTCTGTAATTGACGGGTACTTAATTGTCCATTGATCCAACTTTTTAACGGAGGTACGGTGTACACTTCAATTTTATGGTCTAAACAGAAATCAACTATCTGATTTTTAATTTTGGAGGGTAATTTAGCCGTTGCAATGATGAGTTCATCTATAAAGAAATCGGGTAAAAGAGCTTCTAATTGTTCCGAACTGTATATTTTAATTCCATCAATATTTTTACCTACTTTTCTATAATCGTCTTCTAAGAACAACACCATTTGTATGTTGGCCGTCATATCGTGCTCTAATGCGCGTTTGGTAGAAATGCCTACATCTCCTGCGCCATAAATGGCCACTCGTTTTTTAGTAGTATTAATTGTTTTTATGTAGGAGAAGAAGTACTTAACCATAATCCTGTAACTACTAAGGCCTACAAAAGTCAATAAAAAATTGATGATGATGATAGAGAGGGGTATGATGTGGTAACCATACCAGTTTTGTAGCAGTAAATCGAGGAGAAAGTAGCCTGAATTAGCAAAGAACACCACAAAAAATATTCGAAAAGTATCTTGCAAACCGGTAAACCGGATGATACCTGCATAAATTCGGAATAAAGAAAACAAGGAAATATATAAACCGATCAGGATAAGTAAATTGGTAGTAACCTGCGTGTCTTGCAATACAGTAAAATCAAACTCATGTTTGATTAGGTAGGCACATAGGAAACAAACCGCCCCAATCGCAATATCCAGTATAAAAATTACCCACCGAGGAATAATAGATAAATTCCTGATTTTTCTAATGCGGTACTTTAACATCATAATGATTTAATTCGATTAAATGTTTAAAAAAAATTACAAGGCTTCGCCAATCTCAGTCACAATCATGACTTGAAGCAGTTGAAAAGCATTTAAAAATAAACACTTACTATAAAAGTAATCGAAAGGGAGTTGGCGGCGAAGTTAAGCTAAATTCAACAGATATTTGAGAATTATAGACTTTATAGTTTAAATTAATATGCGACCGATTTGAGACCCAAAACGGCTGGTTTTTAATAGATTATATTCCTTTTATTTTTTCGATTTTTCCTACCCTAACTTTGTTAACTTTGCAACAGATTACCAATCTATCAGGTATACTATTTCTCATATCCAAACATTTGTTGAACCAACTACTGACATATTTCTATTAATTTTAATAAAAACATCATATAAAATATTTTATACATGGTCTGTGTAATCGATTTTGACGGAACGCTATTGAAAAATGATTTTTTTAAAGAATCCTTTTTTATCCAATTAATTGAAAATCCTTTTTATTTTATTAAACATTTCCTGATAAAGAAAGCTTCCTTCCTCGCCTTAAAGCATCAACTGCTAAAAAATAGGTTAATCAACTATTCCATAGATCATCTTATTAACCCCCTGGTATTAGCTTGGATTCAAGAAAACCGCTCCATGTATAAAGAGATTGTTTTAGTGAGTGCTAGTCCTGATTTTTTTGTAAAAGCGCTGATAAGTGATCTGCACATTTTTGACGGTATTTATGGCAGCGAGACTATTAATTTAAAGGGCGTTAATAAATTGGCTTTTATACAGGAAAAGTGGGGCAATGCGTTTCATTACATGGGTGATGCCAAAGCAGATCAACCTATTTTTTTGGCGGCTCAACAAGCATTTAAAGTGAGTGCAAAAGGTATTTCTAAATTATAAACGTCCGATAATCCCCCCATACATCATGCAAGGATATTTACAATTAATTAGACCAACCAATTGGGTAAAAAATATATTAATTGGCTTACCCCTTATACTATCTAATCATTTTAGTGTTGCAGCATTCAGTAATTTGGCTATTGGTTTTTTATCCTTTTCATTACTTGCTTCTGCCGGCTATATTTTGAATGATTTAAGAGATGTTGATAAGGATAGACAACATGCACAAAAAAAGCATCGACCAATCGCCAATGGCACTGTAGCAGCCGATGTATCTTTTATTTTAGCTATTTTTTTATTGGTCAGCGCATTGGTAATTAGCTACACGATCAGCATTAGCGCAATGAATATTGCTATTATTTACTTTGTAATGAACTATTATTATTCGGTACAAGGCAAAGCCATCCGATTTATTGATATTTTACTACTCAGCAGTTTTTATATCTTAAGAATATTTTATGGCGCTGAAATATGTGCGGTAACATTAACCGGTTGGTTTATGGTCACCTTAACTTTTGCTGTACTGTCGTTGTCGCTCAACAAACGATATATGGAATGCAAAAATGCAACCCATGTACAAATACCTGGCAGAGGCTATACTAAAGCAGATGAAGGATTTCTGCAAATTTTTATGGTAAACTTTGCCATTGGGGCCATCGTATTGCTGAATATTCATGCTTATTTTGTACTAAACATTCAATCTCCCATTTTATTTGTATTGATCAATGTTACGGCTGTAGGAATCATCTTATTTTATTTTGATGACAGCGTAGACAAATCGGATGACCCGGTAGAACGAGTACTAAAGAATAAAGCATTATTGATTTTTCTTGTATTTTTCATATTCAATTATCTCTACCAATTACTATTGAAACGATAAAAATAAAAAATGTAAAAACAGGCATATAAAATAGTCATTCAGCAAGTTTACGCAGCAATTGCTGATATTGATCAGGTGAATTTCATGAGAAAAATTTGAAGAAAAAAAATACAGATGAAGAAAATATTGACCAATTGGGGCTTATTTCCAAAAAGTTTTTGCGATGAATATACCCCCCACAACTATGAGAGTATCAGCAAAATAATAGCAGCGCATCCTGCCATCATTGCACGAGGAAATGGCAGATGTTATGGAGATGCTTCTTTAAGTAAACAGGTAGTTTCTACGTTACAATTAAATAAAATCATTTCATTCGATGAATT
>CANHJH010000116.1 GCA_947460365.1 Sphingobacteriia bacterium
AATCGGATTATGGTAGTATTAAAATCCGATTGAATAACCTTTCGTTGGCTTCCAATCCTGTGTTACAATTTGTACAATCTGAGGTAATTGTGGAGTCTGTTCCACTCACAGGAAATGAATTGAACAGAAAATTATTTAGAGAAGGGAGCTATGAACTAAGAATATTATACGATTTTAATAAAAATGGAACCTGGGATCCCGGCAGTTTCGGATTGAATAAAAAACAGCCAGAAATTGTTCAACTAATACCAAATATTTTTAATGTAAAAGGTAATTGGGATAATGAACTGATCATCAACTTATAATAAGATACTTACATCTTTTCCACGTATGTAAATTTTAGCTATCTATAGTATAATCTTGTAGTAATTTTACTAAATGGCAATCATGTTACAACAGCTCGACTTATTTGAAGTACCAATAGATGAGGCTGTTGTGGTATTTAAGAAAAAGAAGACGCAACCGATCTACCCTGCCGATAACCAGGAAGATGTTTATGAAGCAAAAATCGGAATAAATCAACCCGGATTATTTGATCATATTATAGCTGAGCCTGAAGTTGCTGCCATTGCTGAGTCCAATCAACCGGAAATTGTTGAAAAAGTTGAATTTTCCGAGACCATTGAAGAAAAGATACCAGAAGAGACCAATGAATTGCCAGCAATAGTTGAAGTTCCGCAGGAAATTGAAAGTAGTACTTCATTTGCAACTCCAGCAATAACGCTTATTGCTCCTATGATGGAGGAGCCGGCCACTATTTCAGATGTGATACTTCAGCCTGTATCTGAAACAATAATACCTAAAACAGAAGTTCTACAAGAAGAGCATAAAGAGCCTATTATTTATGCCAATGAGCAAATTATAGTAAAGATAAAGCCCAAGCCCAAGGCTACAACCCCTAAAAAGGAGGCTTCACTTACAGACCAACCCAAAACAGAGCAAAAACGAGGCAGAAAATCTTATAAAGAAATAGATGCATCTGTTGATCTGGTAGACGTGCCTGAAGATGAAATCCTTAATCAAAAATTGTATTACACCATCAGCGAAGTAGCCGGTTGGTTTAAAGTAAATACTTCATTAATCCGCTATTGGGAAAACGAGTTCGATATATTGCAACCCCGAAAAACCAGAAAAGGCGATCGTTTATTTAGAGTAGAAGATATAAAGAATTTACAATTGATTTATTTTCTATTAAGACAAAGAAAGTTTTCTATTGAAGGGGCAAAAATTTATCTGAAAAATAATCGTAAAAATTTAACGATAGAAACACAGTTAATTAAATCATTAACCGGTTTCAGGTCTTTTTTAAAGGAGTTAAAAGAAGTGTTTTAAATACTACTTATTCCCCCGCTTTATAAATCAACACATCTTTAGAAGCCGCTGCTGGCTTTATTCCTGCCTGTTCCATTAACTCAATTATTTGTAAAGTAACCTGTTCTTTATGAAGCAAAAAATTTTCTAAAGTTTGTGTTATATCAGTAAAGTATTCAATATTAATTACGTGTGCATTTTTTCCGGTATCAGTTAAATGTACCGAATTGTTTTGCGAGAAAGGTGCCGCTATTAGATGATGAATGTCTTGTATTAATTTTTTTAATTGTGCTGCACTTGCATTTAAATCTATCTCTAGTTTTATTTCTGCTTTGCGCTGCGTTCGCATGGTAACATTGTCTACAATAGTATCTACCATTTGTTTATTGGGTACCGAAATATGTGTTTTTTCTTGTGTACGAATGCGTGTGCTTCTTAACCCTATTCGTTCAATATTTCCAGTAAAGCCATTTACTTTAACCAAATCGCCGGTTGTAAATGGCTTATCAAAAAATATAATGAATGATGCAATTAAATTTTCCATGCTTTCTCTGGTAGCCAATGCAATAGCAGCTCCTACAATACTTAAGCCGGTTAATAAATTACCAATATTTCTGTTAAATGAAAAACGCAGCACCAATAAAATTCCGATGATTACAATTAGTACTTTCAGAAAGTCTTTAAAAAAAATAATCAATTGATTATCTGTCTGGTCGTTGGTTAAATTAGCTTTATCTTCTAATATTAAAGCGATGAAATCTATGACTCTTAAACAAAGCCAAATGACGGTGATGATTAACACACCATTAGTGATTGCTGCAATTACATCACTCAGCGTTATTTTAAATATTTGAAAATTAATTGCTGTAGGAAATACCAATCCATCAAAAGCTATTAATGCAATGAGTAATACGATGAATATATCTAAGGGATGAATTACCAATTCGAGAAAAGATTCTCTGGCAACATTTTTGCCTGCTTTACTTACCAGTTTGTATAATAATTTGGCTAAATACTTTGAAAAAATTCTTTTAAAAGCCAGGGCAAACAATAGAATGGCTAATACTATTAAATAGCTTTCTACTTTATTACTCCAAATTACTTGATGCAAATATGTATCCATAGCGAATGGTAATAATTAACTGAAGGTTTTTAATGTTAAGTCCGATCCGTTGAATTCGGCATAAGTGAAATTACGAATCCAGTCGCCCAGATTAATATAATGGCTTTTGTCTGATAGTTTTAAATCGAGGGGAAAATGTCGGTGTCCAAAAATCAAGTAATCGTAGGGTGTTGTTTTAATCACTTCTTTAGCATAAATGATTAACCACTCTTTGTCTTCCCCTAAAAATATTTCATCTGCATTGCCTGTTTTTTCCCGGCTTTTTCTGCTGAAATAATTAGCCAGCGCAATGCCTACTGCCGGGTGCAACAACCCGAATAACTTTTTACAAATCGGGTTTCTAAATATTTTTTTGATGAACTTATATCCATGATCACCGGGGCCTAATCCATCTCCATGGCCTATTAAAAACTGTTTATTGTTCCAACTAAATACACGTGGTTCATGATAAACCGGAATATTCATTTCTTGTTCAAAGTATCCACTCATCCACATATCATGATTGCCTACAAAAACATGAATAGGAATTCCGGCATCCGATAGTTCCGCCATTTTACCTAGTAATCTTACATACCCTTTAGGTACCACATTGTTATACTCGAACCAAAAATCAAAGATATCACCAACAATAAATATAGCAGCCGCAGTAGTGCGTATGCTTTCTAAAAATGAAACGACTTTTTTTTCCCGGATTAAACTTTCGGCTGCATTAGGCGCCCCTAAATGAAAATCGGATAAGAAATAAATTTTTTTATCGGGTGCAATGGTCATGGTTCTATGATTATTTCTTTTCTAGCAAATATGCCAACAGATCTCCACTTTCTATTAATTTTCCATTGGTTACAGGCTGATTAAACCAGTATACCCAAGCTTCTTCCTGATGATGATTAAAATAGGCCGTGGTGATATTCCGAATGTATAAGGGCGTTTCTCCTTCTTCTCCATTGATCCCCTCATAATCATCTAATTGTGCTAATGCCCAGGAAAATTCATCCAGATTTTTAATGAGATATAATTCACCTTTAATAAAAACATTTTCATCAGCCGGTACGCCTACAATATTATTACCCAGATCAAATAATTTACCTTTAACCTGCGCTTCAGATTCCAGCATAAAATATTTGCTGATGTAAGCATAAGCAGGGTGCTGAAAACCGCTTCTGAGAGAGCTGTATACAAATAGCCTTTGCGGATAATTGTTCATTGGTTTATATTATCATTCATCAATCAAAAAGCAAAACACTTCTTTGGGTCCATGTACACCCACCACCAGTGTTTTTTCGATATCAGCGGTTCTGCTGGGTCCTGTTGCAAAACTCATTAATGATGGTAAATTGTTACCATAACGCAATTTCATTTGCTGCAGTGCATCATCAATATCATATACCAGTTGACTGGTTTTTGCAATACAAATATGTATGGGTGCATACACACTAACGGTGCGTCCGCTTTGCTGACCACTACTCAATAACATACTTCCGGTTCTGGCAATTAAAAATTCGCAATCTGTAATGGCTACATCACAATTATTTAAATCATCAGAATAGTAAATATTGCATCCGTTTTTTTCCAAAAAAGATTTCAGGGCTTCGTCTCTGCAATAGATTCTTGACCAGCTTCTCTTTTCAATTAAGCTATGTAATTGCAGCACTAATTCTTCGGAATTAACACAATAGGAAAACTTACCTAATAAGCCCGAAAAGTTTTCTGCAAATTCTACTTCCAGCTCTTCTTTAGAGGGCATGAAGTGGGGTGGATTGTAGGGTACTGTTGAAAAGGGAACAGACACTTTTATGGAAAGTGCCTGTTTAATTTTATTCAACATATGTTCTCTTGATTCACTCATGATTCGGTCGATGGTGTTTCGGTATGGGAATTATTTTCAGCACCCGGAATAACAATGGATTCCGGTTCTATTTCTAATAATTTTTTCTCTTCAAAAGGTCGCTTACCAATCAACAATTCTACGTCACTTTTATGCAACACTTCTTTATCTAATAACTCTTTAGCCAATACTTCTACTTCATGTTTTTTCTCGGTTAAAAGTTCTATTGTTCTAACATAGGCCTTTTCAATAATACCTCTTACTTCTTCATCAATTATTTTGCCTGTTTCTTCGCTGTATGGTTTAGTAAAAGTGTTTTCCTGTGTTGGGTCGTAGAAACTTACATTCCCTACTTTTGAGTTCATACCGTAAGCAGTAACCATGCTGTAAGCTATTCGAGTAATTTGTTGCAAATCATTGGATGCACCGGTAGAAATTTTTCCGAAGAAAATCTGTTCAGCGGCTCTTCCACCCAATGTCATACAAATTTGATCGATCAACTGATCGGTATTGTATAAATATTGTTCGGTTGGTGTGTATTGTGCGTAACCCAATGCAGCTGTACCGCGCGGTACAATGGTTACTTTTAATAAAGGGTATGCATGTTCCAGGAACCAACCACAAATAGCATGTCCGGCTTCGTGATAAGCAATGATGGCTTTTTCGTGCGGAGCAATGATTTTATTTTTCTTTTCCAATCCTCCAATAACCCGGTCAATTGCATCCTGAAAGTCGCTCATGTCTACCGCTTCTTTCCCTTTACGTGCTGCAATTAATGCTGCTTCATTACATACATTGGCAATATCAGCACCGGCAAAACCCGGTGTTTGTTCTGCCAACTTATGCAGGTCTAGCGTTTCAGATACTTTAATGGGTTGAAGATGTACTTTTAAAATAGCTTCTCTTCCTTTTACATCAGGTTTATCGATAGATATCTGGCGGTCAAATCTTCCCGGTCTAAGTAATGCGGTATCTAATACATCTGGTCTATTTGTAGCAGCCAATATAATGATACCGGTATCTCCACCAAAACCATCCATTTCTACCAATAACTGGTTTAGCGTATTTTCTCTTTCATCGTTGCTCATGATGGCATTTCTACCTCTTGCACGACCAATCGCATCAATTTCATCAATAAAAATAATACAGGGTGCTTTTTCTCTGGCTTGTTTAAATAAATCACGCACTCTGCTTGCTCCAACACCCACAAACATTTCTACAAAATCGCTACCACTTAAACTAAAGAAAGGCACTTGCGCTTCACCTGCCATAGCTTTAGCCAATAAGGTTTTACCGGTACCCGGAGGGCCCACCAATAATGCACCTTTAGGAATTTTACCTCCTAATGAAGTGTATTTTTTAGGGTTTTTCAGGAAGTCAACAATTTCCATCACTTCCACTTTCGCTTCATCTAATCCGGCAACATCAGCAAAAGTAATATTCACTTTAGCGCCTTTGTCAAATAGCGTAGCTTTAGATTTTCCGATGTTAAAGATACCACCTGCACCGCCACCGCCAGGGCCGCCACTGCCCATCTTACGCATAAATAATACCCAAACACCTACAATAAGTGCCAATGAAATAATGGTATTTAGAATGGGACCGAAAAAGTCGGGATCAGTTCCCGGGTTTTCTGGTACTTTAGCAATTTGAGGATTAGCAGCATATACCTCTTTTAAATCGTCTTTAAAACTTTTTAAATCGGTTACTTCAAACTCAAACAAAGGCACGCCTTTTAATTTGGCCTTATCCTTGCTTAAATCTTTTTTAAATTTAGCAACATAATAATCTTTAGAAAGACTATCTAGCTTAATATAAACGCGGATTCGGTCTTTATTTTTAATGATGTCGATCTTTTCAACATCTCCTTTAGCCAACATGTTATTCATGAAGTCTTGCTCATTGATTGTAGTTCTATCAGGCGAAAAACGCATGAATTGAGCAGAGAATAAGACTATTCCAATAATAGCATAGATCCAGTAAATATTAAATTTAGGGCCCTTTTTAGGGCTGTCCCCTTTTTCTTTATTCATCTCTATTTGTTGACGATTTTCCTTTGCCATATTTTATTTCCTCTTGTATAACGATTTACGTTACTGTATTTTTGAGTTACCTATTATTCATGCATCTGAGCAGCCGCATCACTCCACATTTCCTCTAACTGATAAAATTTTCTTGATTCAGGATGCATCACATGAACTACAATATTTATATAATCTATCAGCACCCATTGGGCTACTTGTTTTCCTTCATGCTTGTAGGGAGCTTCTTCACAGTTTTGCTTTACCTGATGTTCTATAAAATCTGCAATAGCTTTCACTTGGGTTGTGCTCGTTGCCTCACAAATAATAAAGAAATCGGCTGCAGCTTCATGAATTTTTCTCAAATCTAAACTGATGATGTGCTCACCTTTTTTATCCAGTATTGCCTGGATGATTGTTTTGAAAATCTTAGAATTGCGCGTTAGTTTGGTAACGGTGCTTTTTTCGCGGTCTTTTAGAACAGAAATAGGTTCCAATAATAATGATAATTTTAGTTATTTAATTTTGCCTGTTAACTTCGTCAAAAATAGTAATTCTTTGCCACCTTCAATTGTTAAAACTACTATTGGTAACTCGTTTAACGAATTAATTTCAGTAGATAGCACCAACATTTATGCCATGAACCAGTTGCAAGCTAATTTGGCTGCACATGGTGCTGTGTATTTTGCTTACGAACAAACTGCCGGAAAAGGACAAAGAGGTAGGGAATGGAAGGCGCAAACGGGTCAAAACATACTGTTATCAGCAATTATAGACGCTTCTTTCTTGCCAATATATCAACAATTTTATCTAAGTGCCGCCATTGCTGTTGCTTGTTATGATTTTTTACAGCAATATATTCCGCATGAATTAAGTATTAAATGGCCCAATGATATTTACTGGCGTGACAGAAAGGCAGGGGGTATACTAATAGAAAACATTATTTCGGGGAATAATTGGAAATGGTCGGTTGTAGGAATTGGTTTAAATATTAACCAAACCGATTTTGATGATTTAAACCATAGAGCAGTTTCTCTTAAACAAATTACCGGAAAAGAGTACCATCCTGTATTGCTTGCGAAAGAACTTTGTTCGTTTTTAAACATTCGGTACAATCAGTTAAAAGAAGGCAACGGCTCGGAACTGCTTAAAATTTATCAAAATTGGCTCTATAAAAAGGGGGAATTGGTACAATTAAAAAGAAATAATGTGGTAGGTAGTTATACCATTCAAACTGTTAATAGCCAAGGTGAACTAGTTGTTAAATCAAGTATGGAAGAAGCTTTTACGCACGGTTCTATTGAATGGATTTTATAAAAACTACACCATTATTCTATCTAATAGATGTTGTCTTTTATCATAAGTCAGAAAAACAGTTTTGTCATTACTCATCGTAATTAAATAGTCTCTTTTATCTACTTTTTTAATATGATTGATGTTAATGATATAGCTTCTGTGTGAGCGAAAAAATGGCCCTATCGTTTCTAAGAATTCAAACTCTATGAGTTTTTTGGAAATATTTAATTCGCCATGTGATATAGTGTATACTTTAGTATAGCTGCCTTCCGCATGAAAGAATATGATGTCATCATGCTTTACTACAAAAATAACATCGGCTGTTTGTAACAATAATTTCTTTTCATGAAGTACCGCTATTTCCCGATAATTATTTTTTTCTCCATTGAACTCCAATTGGTGAACCGATAATTTATTTAGCGCGCGCGCTATATCCTCTACTCTTACGGGTTTTAATATATAATCTATTATAAAATTTTCAAAAGCTTTTAGTGCATATTCTGGATGGTTGGTAATAAAAACTATTTTAAAATTTCGTTCCTGTTTATTAAAAAAGCTGTATAAATCAAACCCGCTGTACTCCGGCATTTCCACTTCCATGAACACTACATTGGGCTTATGTAGATTAATTTTCTCTACAGCATCGGGTATAGTTTTAGAAGTTGCCAGCACTTCTACCTGCAGAAAGTTCTCTGTCAAAATATTGCTTAATGCTTTTATAGCACTTGAGTTATTGTCTACAATGATTGCCTTTATTTTTTTCATACTAATAGCTGAATATAATATTTATCAATTTACGCATGCGTTATTTTTTGTGAACTACTCATTTAGTTTGTGAATACCCCTTTTTTGTTCATAAACAACTGTTTTTCATTAAATTATTTGCAGCTGTTTGTGTAGTTACGATAGTTAATTTGATTAATTTTTGATACCCTTTTATATCATTTAATACTTTATTATATAATTATTTCAATATATTTA
>CANHJH010000117.1 GCA_947460365.1 Sphingobacteriia bacterium
CGAACAGTTGCTTCAGCAAATAAGTAATTTTTATAGCTGGCATTTAACGTACCCAAAAACGCATCTTTTACTATATTAGTTCTAGAAGATCCGCTACCTGGAGTATTTACAGAAGCAGCAATATCAAACAAGTTTTCAGTGCTTAAACCACCATTGGTACCGCGGCTTACATTGTTGTAAGATTCTTTGGTTGCTGTATAACCACCAGTTAAATTCACATCTAAATCATCGTTGATTTTCTTAGAGTAAGTTAACAAGGCATCTGTGTAATTGATAATGCTTTCTGAATTAGACATTCCAAAATAACCAGAATTACCAATAGATAAAGGTACTTCAGAAATTTGTTTGTCTTCAGATTTCATTGAAGTGAAGTCGGTTGAAATTCTACTTCTGAATTTCAAGTCCTTCACAATTTGCCATGTATTGGTAATACTTCCAATAACACGATTGCTCCACTCGTCTGAGTTATGTGCTTTTACTCTGTACATGTAATCAGCAATATCTCCACGGAAGTTAGCATAAAGAATGTTTTCAGCAGGTGTTGCACTAGCATCTCCACCATTTCTGTAACGGTATCCTTTGCTGGTAATTACTTTATCTGCATACCATTGACCGTTATCGAAAATACCAATCATACCAGCAAAGTTATTCATCAAACGATCGATAGAATAAGGTCTGTTATGTGTGTATTGATTAATTAAGTTAACCATTACATCGGTAGTGAAACTCTTAGAAAGTTTAAAGCTGGTGTTTAAGTTAGCGATATTCTTAGTATTTAAAGAACCGATACTTAATCCTTCATTACGCTGATGAGTTAAAGATAAACGAATGTTAGCTACATCAGAAGCATGAGATACTGCTACAGTTGCACTAGAGTTTTTACCTTGTTGGAATAAACCAGCATAGTTGTCTTTTTGTGCGCTGTAAGGTCTAACCTTGCCATCCCAAGTTAAAATTGGTTGACCATCAAATGGTGCACCAAAGTTAATAGAGGCTTGAGGTAATGCTCTAATTTTTACACCATTTACAGTATAATATTGGAAACCAGCATCGTCTGTACCTAAATCAGCTACAGTTTTATTTAACATACCAGCTCCTCTAACATTTTGGTATCTTGGTAAGTAAGCTACATTGTCAACTCCCATGTTAGCAGAGAAATCAACTCCTAAGCCTTTTTTACCTTTAACACCAGTTTTAGTAGTGATTAATACTACACCATTTACCGCTTCAGCACCATATAATGCAGCAGCAGATGCACCTTTTAATATAGAGATGTTCTCAATATCTTCAGGGTTGATGTCTAATAAACCATTACCTCTGATACGTTGATCAGCCCAGTAATTGTTGTTTGAAGCTTCACCATTACGAATAGGCACACCATTCATTACGATTAATGGTTGTGTTTTACCGGTGATAGAGCTTAAACCACGGATAGTGATGTTTACCGCAGAGGTAGCACCACCCGGAGTTGCACCAATTTGTACACCCGGAGCTTTACCGTACAATGCAGTAGCAAAGTTTGGAGAACCAGCAATAGTAATGTCTTCAGCTTTAATTGTGCTGGTTGCATAACCTAATGCTTTCTTTTCTTTGCTGATACCTAACGCGGTAACAACTACTTCACCCAATTGACCATCTTGTGCAGCTAAAACAACATTAACTGTAGTTTCATTTGCACCAACAGTTACGTCTTTTGAAGCATAACCAACAGAAGATACTTCTAAAACAACCTTGCCAGTTGGAACGTTTACGCTAAACTGACCATCTTCCTTTGAAACACCTACAACTTTGGCATTTTTTACCTTTAGTGTTGCAGAAGCTACACCTTGATTAGAGGCGTTGGTGATTTTACCTGTGATTTGACGCGTTTGCGCAAATGTGATTACACACATGGCAAACACCCCACAGGCTGTAAGCAGCAATCTTTTCATAAGTTTTTAGTTTTAATTAATGTGAATATAAAAATTATATCGTTAACTTCAGTAAAAATAAAGAAGATGTCGATAATTTTTTATCCCTTTAATATAATAAATTCTTTGTTTTTAGCAAAATAAAGTTACGCAAACGATTGATTTTCAGGGTCAACCGTTTGCGTAATTTTTAAAAAATGAGCCTTAAAATTCTTTTATTTTAGTCTTCTTTACGTCTATTTAAGGCGCTTTTCCAATAAATACGTGCTGCTTTAAACTGTTCATATCTTTTTTGAACCCAATAACCCAATTCTAAATCGTTCAATTGTTGTAAAAAAGTATAATCGGGTTTGTATCTCAAAATAAAACTATCTAAATCAGGCGACTGCAACTTGGTGATTTTTCTTACAAAAGCCTTGTTGAATCTACTGTTTACATATTTTTCTTGTTCTTGCTCAATCAGCCGTTTTTGCAAGGCCATTATGCTATTGTTTCGCTTAAAGCGAAACATGTTTATAATCTCATCTAAATCAAACCCAATGCTGGCTCCGGTATTGTAATTGGTATTGGGCACTACCCTTAATGAGGGCTTTTTAAAATTAAATATTTTGGCATACTCTTGTCTGTTCATTAAAGAATCATACCGATAATAATTATTGCGAACTTTTACTTCGGGCAATTCTGTGGCTCGTAAGTGAATACTAATATTAAAATTATCGGTATTAGAAATGGTGTCAACCGGAAATTTTAGGGTAGACTTGCCTATTACAGAAAACCAAATGGAGTCGGTTGGTTTTACTACAATTAAATAGTTGCCGGCTGTATCAGTAATGGTACCTCTTCCGGAAGTGCTTTGAACAGCCACCGCTTCTAATGGGCGCTTAGCTGTTATATCATACACAGTTCCGCTCACCGTAACAAATTGTGCACTTGTAGTAGCGGTAAATCCCCCTACTAATACGATAAAAATTAATAAACTTATGCAAGTATAATTTCTCAAAAGCGCTTCAATTATTTTGTAATATTAAAGCAGCACCGGCAGAGTACCATCAAATTAAGCATGAATTAACTCCTTTTTTGCAATTTAAAATTTAGTAGAAAGGATATATGGGAGCATTTTTAGCCAGGTACTCCATTCATGGGGCGCATCTTCCCCCCAAATTTCCAGATTATTCCAAATTCCTTTATCGAATAATATAGAAGAGAACTGTTTAGACGCTTCCGGATCTTCATAGGAGCCACTTCCTGCATAAATATGTATGTGGTGCGCACTACGCAGCTTTGTTAAATAATTTTCATCGGTAAGATTGGGGATGTAATGTTCCGGACTATTAAAATAAACCTGTTCATCCCAAAATCCATTGGTATAAGCGGTTAAATTATATACCCCACTCATGCTTATTACGCCATTAATTATATCGGGGCGTTTTAAAAACAAGTTCATTGCATGTAATGCGCCAAATGATGCACCACAAGTATAAATCATCGTTTCAGGGCTGGTATGGTTTTTAATAAAGGGTATTACTTCATTAAATACATATTCATTAAACTGGTTGTGTCGGATAGCTTTATGTTCCGGCAATAGGTAATGGTTCATCCAGCTTTCTTTGTTCATGCTGTTGATACTGAATACTTTTATTTTTCCTGCATCAATAAAAGGTTCTAATGCCTGAATCAGTTGAAACCGTTCATATTCCAAAAAATCAGCAGCTGCTGTGGGTATCAATAATAATGCAAATCCATAATGTCCATACGTTGCAATAGGCATTTCAGTATGTAGGGCATTGCTGTACCAAGAAGTAATTTCTTTCGTCATGCTAATCGATGCAGGTATGGGCAATTTCTTTCCACAAATCTCTAAAGCATTGTGCCGCATAACTATTGGCAGCAAAGGTTTCAAGTGGGGCTTGTTGTACCCCCATTTTTTCTACATCACTTAAGTATGGAATATAATTCTTTAAAAATATTTTGTCTTTGTAAAATTCATTCATCACTTCATGGTGTAAATTTTTTCTATGATCTACCATGCTGAAGAAGCATTTGAATTTATGGATGTCGAACCCATGTTCTTTACAATATTCCACCACCGACTCGTATGATCTAATAGACAAGGTAGTGGGAATATTGGGCATTAATACCCAGTCTACCCCGGCAAAAATCGTGTCGTGTAAAATAGAAATGCCCGGCGGACAATCGATCAATACGATGTCGTATTCTTTTTTAACCGTGGAAAGTATAGAAGCAATTTTCTTCTTAGATTGCTTCATCTCGTTCAATAAGATATCGGCATAACGAGCAGATATATCGGCGGGTATGATATCGAGGTTTTCATAATCAGATTGCTGAATAGCTTCAGACAATTCGATTTCGTTACTCAATATTTTTTTAGTTTCGTTTTTTACAGCTGATTGTGCTTTCAAATAAAAGGAAGAAGAGCCTTGAGGATCTAAGTCCCAAATTAAGGTTTTATAACCTTCTTGTGCAGCTAAATAAGCCAAATTAATGGTTGCTGCTGTTTTTCCTACACCTCCTTTGAGGTTGTATAAAGCCATTGTAACCATGGGTAGTATTTTAGGTATGAAGTAAATTACAAAATTTAAACTAAAAAACCCAACATCAAACATCCTACAACAATAAAAGGGGCCGGAATTCGATTGGAACGAAGTAAGAAAAATGTTACTACAACAATGGAAAGGTCCAGTACCACCGCTAAATAGTTGTTCAATAGAAATGAGGGGTAAATGTTGTCTTTTAAGAGGTAAACGGTAGCGCCTGTCATAATACCCACTACGGCTGCATGAATTCCTTCTAAAGAACGATAAATGACCACGTATTTTTTTATGTTTTGCCAAACAGGAAAAAAGAACAAAACAATTAAAACACTGGGCAGAAAAATGGCTATTGTACCGATGAAGCAACCTACCAGCTGCAATACCACGCCGTTGTTGCGCATTACCATACCTCCGGTAAAAGCACCAATAGAAAATACCGGACCGGGTATGGCTCTTACAATACCTGAACCGGTAAGAAATTCTTGCCGATCTATTTTAAGTACATCTCTTTTGTTTTCCTGTACTCTTTTTGATTGAGGACGAGTAACATACTGTTCATACATTAAGGGCATTAATACATCACCTCCACCAAACACTAAACTTCCAAAACGATAATTGTTTTCAAAAAGATTGATGGCCTTTCTATATTGCCAATTACTTCGGGTAGCTGTTTCAGATAAATAACCGGCAATACCAAATAGTGTTAAAAAAATCAATAGGTTGTTCCAGTTAATTTTTTTGTGGGGTATATCTTTCTGCGGAATTCTTTTTTCACTGAAATTGGTGGCTATTCCTGCAAAAACGATTAATGCAGGAAAAACCCATGGTGTTTTAAATGCCAAAAATGTAATGACAGCAGATACGACCA
The DNA here is from genome assembly GCA_947460365.1 of Sphingobacteriia bacterium. GTDB lineage: Bacteria > Bacteroidota > Bacteroidia > Chitinophagales > Chitinophagaceae > Sediminibacterium. The sequence goes on from CANHJH010000117.1 coordinate 5,331, forward strand.
TTATAACCGTTGTAATGGTATTATGCACAGATATACCCATTGTTCTGATAGAAGAATATGCAATAAACCCAATAGCCATTGGCTGAATGAATTGGAATACCGATGTTTTTTGATGTATTACAGCAAAATAATTCAACAAAAACGACAAGGAGGCCATTATGATTGATGCGGGTAAAATCCAAATTAGTAAAGTAATTAATGCCAGCCATACTCCACCGCGCTTATAGCCAATGAGCGTAAGTGTTTGAGTAGAAGAGGCGCCCGGCAATAATTGACAAAACCCGTTATAATCAATTAGTTCTGTTTCCGTTACATCTTTTCGCTGGTGGACAAAAGTCTTCATCATCATTCCCATGTGACCCTGTGGGCCCCCAAAAGCGGTAATACTATGGAATAATACAGCACGCAAAAAAGGTATGTGACGAACTAGAATCAAAATAAAACAGGTTTGATGATGATTAAGTATCCTTACTTTTTCAATCCAATTTCTCTCAATCGCTCGTCTAGGTATTCACCGGCAGTAATGTCTTCAAAAGCTTTTGGATGGGAATCGTCTATACAACTTTCTAAACAAGCCAAGCTCATATTGCTTTGCGGATGGAGAAAAAAGGGCATAGAAAATCTGCTAGTGCCCCAAAGTTCTCTGGCAGGATTTACCACTCGATGGGTGGTGCTTCGTAATTTATTGTTAGTTAGTCGTTGTAACATATCTCCAACGTTTACTACTATTTGATCGGGTAAGGAAGTTACACTGACCCACTCCCCGTTATTGCTTAAAACCTGTAAACCATCGGCAGATGCACCTACTAGGAGCGTGATGAGGTTAATATCTTCGTGTTGTTCTGCACGAATTGCTGATTTAGGTTCTTGCGTAATGGGTGGATAATGTATACATCGTAAAATAGAATTGCCTTTTTCTACATAATGGTCAAAGTAAAATTCATCTAATCCTAAATACAATGCAATAGCTTGTAGCAGTGCTTTTCCACTTTTTTCGAAATTTCGATACGCGTTGAAAAGTGTTGGATTAAGCGGTTCAACTTCATCAACCATTACATTATCGGGATAAACTGATTTCATTGGGTCATTACTATCGACTGTTTGACCATATTGAAAAAATTCTTTTAAATCCGGAGCTTCACTGCCTTTTGCATGTTCTTTTCCAAAGCTGGTATAACCACGCTGACCAGATAATCCAGGGATTTCATACTTACTCTTTTGAGCTTCGGGTAATGCAAAAAACTGTTGCACATACTCATATTGATGGGCAATTAATTCTGCGGGGATACCATGATTTTTTACTGCAACAAAGCCAACTTCTTCATAAGCTTTACCCAATTCATTTACAAATGCAGCTTTTTGGGCAGGAGTACCTTGTGTAAATTGAGCTAGATCAACAACTGGTATAGACATGTTTTATTTTTTTAATATACAATTGCTTCAACCGGAAAGTTACAAAACTAGTGTTGAATAATTGTTGGAATGAATAATAATGAATATGAAAAATTTTAATCAATTTTATGGGATGAATCGTTTTGTTTTAACCTCAATAGCTACTTTATACTTGTTTTTTAACATTGGCTGTTCCACCAACAAAAACCAATTTAAGAGTACCTATCAATTTGATACTACTGTTTCGGTTCCGGATTATGCCAACTTAACCTATTGGGCAGCGCATCCCTCCAAAAAAGACCCATCAGACAGTTTATCTTTTTCACTCAAAAAAAATTATCAGCCCGACACGCTGGTTGATGTTTTTTTTATCCATCCCACTACATATACCGACTTTTTAATGCCACTTGGTTGGAATGCGCCCATTAATAATACTGATCTGAATATTAAAACGGATTATAGTACTATTTTATTTCAGGCAAGTATATTTAATGAGGCAGGTAATGTTTTCTCACCTCGATACAGGCAAGCTAATTTGGGGGCGTACTATCCTAAAAGTAAAGAAGATACCCTTACTGCACTGAGTGCGTTTGAGTTGGCTTATTCAGATATTAAAGCTGCTTTTCAATATTATTTAGCCAATTACAATAACGGCAAACCCATTATTATAGCGGCACATAGTCAGGGAAGTACACACGGCAAACGTCTGATAAAAGAGTTTTTCGACAGCACTCATTTACAAAATAAACTGGTAGTTGCCTATTTAGTGGGCATGCCAATACCCGCCAATTATTTCAAAAACATTACTCCTTGTATTACTCCAGATCAAACAGGCTGTATTTGTAGCTGGAGAACTTTTAAAGATGGCTATGAACCAGATTATTTGCAATATGAGCAATATCCTGCCATTGTTACCAACCCACTTACTTGGGACAGCAATATACCGGTTGCTTCAAGAGATTTAAATAAAGGGGGAATATTGCTTAAATTTAATAAAATAGTAAAGAAAGTTGCCAATGCCCGCGTAAATGGCAATGTGTTGTGGTCGAATAAGCCACACTTTTTTGGTAATATTTTGTATAACACTAAAAATTATCACATTGGTGATTATAATTTATTTTATTTGAATGTAAGGGAGAATGTAGGTTTAAGAGCAAAAAGGTTTTTACAGGTAAAAGGACTTTAAGAGACGCCGATATTAGGAGACGCCAGCATGGCGTCTTTACAAAATAATTTTAATGATTTACTTAAACATGAATTACTTTTAATATCTTTAAAAAAACCAATATCCTGTAGTTTCTTTTAAAAACCAACAATTTTAAAAAATCACCTATCCAATTGTCCTTAAAAGCTACATCATTTATCATATTATTTAAATCGTTTTTGTCCTAAATCTCATCTGATGGCAGTCAAAAATTCTATAAATCCTCCATTCACTGCATTAAAGCATGTATATGGTTTTACCGAAGAAGCGATAGTTACTTCGCCGGTACCAACAATGAATTCAATTATAAATGGCAACAATATTGCTGTGCTTAAAAGCCTTTTGCCAGAATTAAGCCATGCTGTTAACTGCATAATAGTAGATTTAACCAATAAGAGCAGTTCAACTAATTGGCAGCAATTACTTAGTGATTGTTTTCCTGTATTATTTAGGTTGTTACATCATATGGGAG
>CANHJH010000118.1 GCA_947460365.1 Sphingobacteriia bacterium
ACCAACAGATACAAACTCATTTATTTTTATGAAAATAATGAATGGGAATTGTACGATTTGAAAAAAGATATTGCAGAGATGAAAAACTTATATGGTATAGACGCGTACAAAAAAATTACACTACAACTTAAACAACGGTTAAAAGCTGCAATCAAGGAATACAAGGATCCGATTAAATTAAATGATTTATAATACTCAAGTACCTGACTAATGAAGTCAGGTACTTGTAATAAAAAAAAGTAGAAATTTATTTTACATCAGAAAGTCCATCAACATCATCCACTAATTTTGCAAGCCCCGAACCATCCGCATTGCAAGAATAGATGGCATCTGATGAGGTAGATGGGTTAGGGTTCATTTGAAAGAAAAACTTTTTTCCATCAGGAGTAAGTTTAATGGTGTTTTTTATAATTTCAGCTGTTGCAGGTATAGATGAAATCATAATCTTTGTTTGATTGGTGCCATCGTATTTTGATGTCCAAAATTCATATGCTTTATCACCCGATTTTGAAAACACTAAAATCCCTAAATTCTGAGGACTTGAAGTAGTGGTAGTGGTTTGAGCTACGGACTCTTTTCCACAAGATATATTGAAAAGAACAACCGCTAAAGAGAAGATCATTAGTACAATAGAACCCTTGAAAATGTTTTTCATGCTATTTTTTTTGTTTGTTGTAATTACAAACAAATATTGAATTTGTTCAGCTTAGCGGGGAGAATTTATATCGCTGCATATTAATAAAAAATCCCAATGAATATCATTGGGATTTTTTGTTGCCCGACCTGGATTCGAACCAAGACATACTGAACCAAAATCAGTTGTACTACCCTTATACTATCAGGCAATCCTTACCCTTACTTTCGTAATGGGCAGCAAAAATAAGGCTCTTCATGAAATACTCCAAAATTTTTTTTAAAATCATTCTAAATAATTGTCCTTATTACGAAGTCCCTAAAAGATGGCCTTCATTTTGCCAAACTCACCAACCCTATATGCTTTCCTGCAAACGATTCTCTTAAAAAATACGTATGGAAGGGCAGCGTAGAAGTTCCAAAAATTATGACAAATGATGTTGGTAAGTGTATTTTACTGCTCGATAAGGCCTATGAAAAAGAGGGGGGATGTTAATGAAGTCTGTTTTGTTGAAGGCTTAGTAAATTTCTATAATAAATGGTTCCTTTATTATGGCACCGCAGATTATAAAATTGCACTGGGTGTAAAAAATAATTAAGCACATTTGTTTGCAGAATTAAAGAACATCTAAGTATATTTAGTAAATAATCATCTTTATCATGAACAAACTCATTCTCTTCGGTTTATTTATAACAGCAATGTTTTTAATGTCATTTAATGCAGCAAAAAAACAAAAAATCATTTTTTTGGGTGATTCAATTACAGAGGCCGGTGCAAATGCAGGGGGCTACATTCGATTAATGGAAAGTATGCTCAGTAAGGCCGGCATTGCCGACCAATTTGAACTGATAGGTGCCGGTATCGGAGGAAACAAAATCGCTGATTTGTATTTAAGATTAGAGCATGATGTGCTTAGCAAAAGCCCCGATGTGGTAGTAATTTATATTGGTATCAATGACGTATGGCACAAAAAATCTGCCGGTACCGGTACCGATTTATGGAAGTTTGAAGGCTTTTATGACGCAATAGTGAAGAAGATTCAAGCTAGTGGAGCTAAAGTGGTTATTTGCACCCCAACGGTTATTGGAGAGCGAACAGACTACTCTAATGATCTGGATGGAGAGCTTAATATGTTCAGTAATAATATTCGTGCTTTTGCAAAGAAAAATAATTTACCATTGGTCGATTTAAGAAACGCATTTTTAAATTATACGCTTCAACATAATCCCAATAATGAAGAAAAGGGAATTCTAACAAGCGATAGAGTGCACTTGAATGCAGCAGGAAATCAATTAGTAGCGGAAGAAATGTGGAAGGTCTTAAAAGCAGTTAAATAAGTAATAAGTAAAAAGTAAAAATTCAAAAGAAGTAAGATTTCTTTTGAATTTTTACTTTTGAATTTTAAACTGTTTTGACTAAAAAATAATTTTTCTTGCCCTTCTGAACCAGTATATATTTTCCCTGTAATAAATCAGTTTCATCAACAGCTGTTTTCTCTGGATTCAATTTCACTTTATTAATAGCAATTCCACCTGCTTGCAGCATTTTCTTTGCTTCACCTTTGCTGGGAAGTATCGCAGTATCGGATAAAAAGCTTACTAAATCGTAACCCGCAGTTAACATTGAACGATTTATTTCAACAGTGGGTACGCCTTCCATCACTTGTAATAACTGACTTTCATTGAGGCTGGTTAATACTTCTGTTGCAGCATTGCCAAATAATATGTCGGATGCTTTTACTGCAAAATCATAATCCGCTTTACTGTGTACAAAACAGGTGATTTCCTCTGCTAATTTTTTCTGTAACAAGCGCTCATGTGGGGCTGTTAAATGCGTAGCAATGAGCGATTCAATAACCTCTTGTGGAAGAAGCGTAAATATTTTAATCCATTTAATGGCGTCTTCATCACTGGCATTTAACCAAAACTGATAAAATTGATATGGAGAAGTTTTATCAGCATCTAACCAAACATTTCCCTTTTCTGTTTTTCCAAATTTTCCACCATCTGCCTTGGTAATTAACGGACATGTAAACGCAAAGGCCTCACCCGCCGTTTTTCTACGGATTAACTCTGTACCGGTAACTATATTGCCCCATTGGTCGCTGCCACCCATTTGTAGCTTGCAATTTTTGTTTTGGTATAGCCAGTAAAAATCATACCCTTGAACCAATTGATACGTAAATTCAGTAAAACTCATACCTGTTTCACCCTCTAATCTTTTCTTCACACTATCCTTACTCATCATATAATTAACCGTAATATGTTTACCCACATCACGAATAAAATGCAAAAAACTAAAGTCTTTAAACCAATCGTAATTGTTGACCATTTCTGCTTTGTTAACCGCAACAGAATTGAAATCCAAAAATTTAGACAACTGCTTTTGAACCCCTGCCTGATTGCGTTGCAGCGCTTCTTCACTTAATAAATTCCGCTCTTCACTTTTTCCGCTCGGATCACCCACCATACCGGTTGCACCTCCTACTAAAGCATAAGGTTTATGACCTGCTTTTTGTAGATGAACCAATAATAATATAGGTACTAAGCTTCCAATATGTAAACTATCTGATGTAGGATCAAAGCCAATATAGCCAGATACCATTTCTTTGTTTAGTAATTCCTCTGTTCCAGGCATAATATCCTGAATCATACCTCTCCATCTTAAATCTGCAATTAAACTCATTGTAAAAGAATTTGGGCAAATGTAAGAAAGATGTAGGCATCAATGCAAAGCTGTAATTTTGTTTCAAAGAAAATTTATGCAAAAAGTAGGTGACGGCACTCGAGCCCTTCATTTTTTTATAGATACCATCGTAATAACAATACTGGCTATGTTATTATTTAGATGGAGAAACTGGTATGTAATGTATTGGGGAGCCGAACCATACAACTTTGGCTGGTTTTTCTTCTCTACCGTATTTACTTATTATTTTATTTTTGAAAGTGTTAGCTCAAAAACGCTGGGTAAAATGTTTACACGATCTAAAGTGGTATCCATTACCGGTCAAAAACCATCCATAGTTGCCATTCTTTGGCGAAGCTTATTAAGGCTCACTGTAATTGATCTTTTCTTTGGTCCTTTTTTAGATGGCCCACTGCACGATTATGCCAGTAAAACCACGGTAATCGAAGACTAATTGCCGATTCATTTCGTAATTCGCAACCTAAAGGGGGGACGATTGTTATACATTTGCACCTTATAACGGTAGAACTTTATAACTATGGCAAAAATTGGAATTAATATTGCAACCGGTAGCTTGCAACAAGCTGAAATGATTGTAGGAATTGATTTAGGTACCACCAATAGCCTGGTAGCTATTATTCATCCAGAAAGCAAACAGCCTGTTGCACTAAAAGAATTCGACAACAGTAGTTTAGTTCCAAGTGTTGTTCATTTCAATGAATTTGGAAATGCTGAAGTAGGTGAGCAGGCCAAATTATTTTTAGAAACAGATCCTGCCAATACCATTTTTAGCGCAAAACGCTTGATGGGAAAGAGTTTTAATGATTTGAAAGAAAATGCCAATTTCTTCACTTATAAAGTAATCGATGACAATGCAGATAGTTTAGTGAAAGTGCAAATAGGCGATCGTTTTTACTCTCCTATTGAATTGTCTTCCTTTATATTAAAAGAACTTAAAAACAGAGCCGAACATATTTTAAAAACACCGGTTTCCAAAGCAGTTATTACCGTCCCGGCTTATTTTAATGATGCACAGCGCCAGGCCACAAGGGATGCCGGTAAGTTAGCCGGCTTAGATGTACTAAGAATTGTAAATGAACCAACAGCCGCAAGTCTGGCATATGGTATGGGACTGCAAAAAGACGAGGAAAAAACCATTGCAGTGTACGATTTGGGCGGTGGTACGTTTGACGTTTCTATCCTTAAAATTGCCGGCGGAATATTTGAAGTACTCAGTACCAATGGCGATACGTATTTAGGGGGAGATGATTTTGACCATGCTATTATGGAATTCTTCCTGGGCCAAATAGGAGTTCCTTTTCATGAAATTAATAATGATAAATCCATTTTACAATCACTGCGATTGATTGCAGAATCTGCCAAGAAAGCATTAAGTAGCGCAGATAAATTTTCTGCGGAATGGAGTGGATACAACATTACCATAACACAACAACAGTTCAACGATATCATTCAACCACTTGTTCACAGAACCATTGATTGTTGTGCTAAAGCATTAACTGATGCCAAATTAACGATTACTGATATTAATGCGGTAATCATGGTTGGAGGAAGTACCCGAGTGCCTCTAGTAAAAGATTCGGTGAGTACATTTTTTGGTCAGTCGGTAAATGATAGCGTTAACCCCGATGAAGTGGTGGCGCTTGGTGCCGCAGTTCAAGCCGATATTTTGGCAGGAAATAATAAAGATTTTTTATTACTCGATATCACCCCTTTAAGTTTAGGAATCGAAACAATGGGCGGTTTAATGGATGTGCTGATACCCCGAAATGCTAAAATACCCAATAAGGCCGGCCGTCAGTATACTACGCAAAAAGATGGCCAGGGAAGTATGCGAATTTCCGTATTTCAGGGAGAGCGGGATTTGGTTCAACATAACCGAAAATTAGCAGAGTTTAATTTTACAGGAATTCCGGGCATGCCTGCCGGTATGCCTAAAGTAGAAGTAACTTTTTTAATTAATGCCGATGGTATCTTATCTGTTAGCGCCAAAGAATTAAGAAGTGGTGTAGAGCAAAGCATTGAAGTGAAGCCGCAATACGGATTAACCGATGCAGAAGTAGAAAACATGCTTTTAGACAGCATTACCCATGCTAAAGCAGATATGGCTGAACGCGCATTGGTGGAAGCCAGAACAGAGGGAGAACAAATACTGGATGTAACTGAAAAATTTATTGCAAAAAACACTACGCTATTAACTAAAGCAGAGTTGATCGCTACTGGTGCCGCCATGCAAAATTTGCAAATGGCAATAACGCTCAACGATAAAAACCTTATTCAGACCAAAATTGAGGAACTCAATGAAATAAGCCGACCATTTGCAGAACGTGCGATGGATGCAGCTGTGAGTGGGGCTTTAAAGGGTAAGAAAGTATAAAAGGGTTGCTTCTATAAAAGCAAAATCCATTTAACAAGATTGAATTTATTTGTTTGATGATAATGCCAGGGATCTTTGTACGTACTTCCCTAAAATATCAAATTCAATGTTCACGATCGATGCAGGTTCAACTTGATTAATGCTGGTATGCTCAAAAGTGTATGGAATAATAGCTACTTTAAAACTATTATTGGTTACCTCAAAGCAAGTTAAACTAGTGCCATTTACTGCTATAGAGCCCTTTTCAATAACCAATGGTGCAAATGCAGAAGGGAAGGTAAAAATGTATTCCCAGCTGCCATTTTTGTCGAGCTTTTCAATACAAGTAGCCGTACAATCTACATGCCCTTGTACAATATGTCCATCTAAACGCCCATTCATTAACATACAGCGTTCAATATTCACCACAGATCCAACCTTCCAATGAGCCAAATTGGTTTTGACAATGGTTTCTGCAATAGCCGTTACCTGGTGCAAATTACCCGAAATAGACTCAACCGTTAAACAAACCCCATCATGCGCTACACTTTGGTCTATTTTTAAATCAGCTGAAATAGGGGAGCTGATGGCAAAGCTTATATTATTGCCGGAATTGGTAATGGCCTTAACAGTGCCCAGTGTTTCAATGATACCTGTAAACATGGGTGCAAGTTACGGAGCTGTAGGATTTTTTAGTGAAGAAATTTTTAAAAAAAAATGGCTAAAATTTTGTAATATATATATATATATATATTACATTGCTGTTTCGAAATACAGCAGTCCCCCCCAATTGTTAAAATCCAATTTCTTCTGTTTAGCCATGTAAGTGTGTGTATTGAGTGTAAGAGAATTTAACCTCACGGTTGATTAATTTATTGAATATGAATAAAATTATTATTTCGTTTTTGTGCATGATATGCACTCTTTTCTGCAAGCATACTAATGCACAAATTGTTGCAACATATAAATATATTAACAGCGGGCTAAGTAAAATTCAAACAGTTAATACCTATGTAAATGGCAATGAAGCTTTATCTGTATTTAAAAGTTTATCACCAACCGATACTTTCTATACCAATGATTATGGTACTGTTAATTTTACAAAAGATGGCGATGATGCTATTGGCTGTCAATATTACACCAATGGAAGCACTCAAAAAATGGTTTTTAGAGACTTTGTTTCGATTGATGCAAAATTTAAACCAGCTATTATAGAAGAACCAATTCCCACGTTTAATTGGGTGCTAAAACCCGATACATTAATAATAGCTGGTTATTTATGTAATCTGGCTTTTTTAAAATTTAGGGGAAGAGAATACAAAGCTTGGTACACAACAGAAATACCTACATCTTTTGGCCCGTGGAAGTTTTATGGACTACCCGGCTTAATTATAAACATTGCCACTACCGATGGGAAAATCAGATTCTCATTAACAGAGTTGAAAAAAATTAAAAACAATATAATTCAAAAACCCAGCAATGGTAAAAAAATCACCTTTAAAGAGTATATAAAATTACAAAACAGTGCCATAGATGAATTTATTGATAAATTCAAGGCAGGCATGCCAAGAGGCGCTACGGTTGATGTTAAAATAGGTAGCAACGAAGGATTAGAATTGAACTACAATTAAGTAATGTTCAATCGGTTTATTCACTTGCATACCAACTTTTATTCATTCACTTTATGATCGGTTTCAATGAATAGTATTCGTGTTGTTTTGTTATTTATTATACTGTTATTATTTCAAGTTATTGGTAATGCGCAGGTAACTATAAAAGGCAATGTAAAAGATAGCCTGAATAAATCGGCTATTTACGCAAATGTATTGTTGAAAAACGATACTGGGGAAATCATTGCTTTTACCCAAACCAATAATGAAGGCGCTTATTCACTGTCTGCGAACATCATGGGGAATTACCAACTTCTTTTTACTTCGATGTTATTCGAAAAAAAAGCATTGAAAGTGCAAGTAAATAAAGCCAATCAACTTTTATTAATAGATGCCTTACTATCTCCTCAATCTATAGAATTAAATGAAGTGATTATCAAAAATTCGCCGCCTATTATCGAAAAAAAAGACACTACTATCTTTGATGTTAAGTCTTTTGCGCAAGGTAATGAAAGCGTAATGGAAGACTTATTGAAGAAAATCCCCGGCATTCAGGTAACAGATAATGGCACGGTAAAAGTAGGAGAAAAAGAAGTGGAGAAAATAATGGTTGATGGTACTGATTTTTTCGATAGAGGCTACACCATTCTTACCAAGAATATGCCGGTTAATCCGGTGGATAAAATAGAATTGTATAAAAAATATTCAAACAATAAACACTTGAAAGGCATTGAAGAAAGTTCAAAGATTGCACTTAATTTAATACTGAAGGATGATTTTAAAAGAAAATGGTTTGGTAACATAGAGGTAGGAAATAACTTTTCAACCAGTAACCGATATGATTGGAGAAACAATTTAATGAATTTTGGCAAAAAAAATAAAATTTATGTTGTATCTAACGTAAATAATATTGGCAATGATGCAGTAGGTGATATCAATCATTTAATTCGATCAGTTCATTCAGATGATCCAACTAATATTGGTGATGAACAAGCAGCCAATACACTCATTCAAATGGGAACTGATTTGCCAGATATGAAAATGACCAGAGTGAATTTCAATAACGATAAAAT
>CANHJH010000119.1 GCA_947460365.1 Sphingobacteriia bacterium
TAATACGGCTTTTGGCGATTACCCACATTTTTTACCTGCTTATAGAGCAATGGATGCTGTGCCAAGGCAAACTAATCCGGATTTTACCGGTTGGATGTTACTAAACTATAAAAAACCTGTTACGGTCTCTTCCACCTATGCCAGCTATTTTGCCAATAACGCTGTTGATGAAAGCATGAAGACTTATTGGAGCGCCGCTACTTCCAATAAAGGTGAATGGATTCAAACAGATTTAGGTTCCCCTTCAACAGTAAACGCCATTCAAATTAATTATGCCGATCAAGATGCCCAATATCTGGGGAAGCAATTAGATATTTTTCATCAATATATTTTATATTATTCCCTAGACGGAAAAAAATGGTGGGTATTGGTAGATAAAAGTGAAAACACAACAGATGTTCCACACGAATATGTTGAACTGGAAAAGCCTGTAAACGCTAGATATATTAAGTTAGAAAACATTAACATGGCTTCCGGAAAATTTGCCATCAGTGGTTTACGTGTATTTGGAAATGGGAACGGAGAGAAACCCAATGCTGTAAAACAGTTTATGGTTCTAAGGACCGAAAAAGATAAACGCAGTGCTTGGATTCGTTGGAGCCCGGTCGATAATGCTTACGCTTACAATATATATTACGGAACTGATCCCGATAAACTATACAATTGTATTATGGTGCATGACCTAAATGAATATTGGTTTAAAGGTATGGACTTAAAAAAAACATACTACTTTACCGTTGAAGCGATTAACGAAAATGGCTTGTCTACTAAACATAAAACACTAACTGTCGAATAATGCAATGAGCCCGCTATTGTATTTATAATTAAACTTAAATGTACATTGGGGCGAATTCCATGTGAACAAAGAAAAAAACACACCCATGAAAAAGTTTTACTTCACATTACTAGCAGGATTGATGCTTGTTTCATCAATAGTTTCTGCTCAAGATGCTAAAATGAAAACGTTCATCGATCAATTGATGAAAAAAATGACTCTCGAAGAAAAGCTGGGTCAATTAAATTTACCAAGTGCCAATGATTTTGTAACAGGCGCTGCCGCAAGTACTGACGTCGCTAAAAAAATTATAGCGGGTAAAGTAGGCGGTTTATTTAATATTAAATCTGTTGCTAAAATTAAAGAAGTACAAAAGTTGGCAGTTGAACAAAGTCGACTAAAAATACCTTTGATTTTTGGAATGGATGTTATTCATGGTTATGAAACAGTTTTCCCTATTCCACTGGGTTTAAGTTGTTCCTGGGATATGGATTTAATTGAACGCAGTGCAAGAATTGCAGCGAATGAAGCCAGTTCTGATGGTATTAACTGGACCTTCTCCCCAATGGTTGATATCGCCCGCGATCCGCGTTGGGGTAGAGTTTCTGAAGGTAATGGGGAAGATCCTTATTTAGGCGGACAAATTGCTAAAGCAATGGTAAATGGTTACCAGGGAAATGATCTTTCAAAAAATAATACGATCATGTCTTGCGTAAAACATTATGCATTATATGGTGCTGCTGAAGCTGGTAGAGATTATAATACTACCGACATGAGCAGACAAAGAATGTTCAATGAATATTTATATCCTTATAAAGCCGCAGTTGAAGCTGGCGTTGGCTCTGTAATGGCTTCATTCAATGAAATTGATGGAATTCCGGCAACTGCTAATAAATGGTTATTAACGGATCTGTTAAAAAAACAATGGGGCTTTAAAGGATTTCTTGTTTCTGATTATACGGGCATCTCCGAAATGATTGCTCATGGTATAGGTGATATTCAAACTGTTTCAGCTAAGGCCTTAATGGCAGGCTTAGACATGGATATGGTGAGCGAAGGATTGTTAAATAATACAGCTAAATCCTTAAAAGATGGGACTGTGAGCATGTCTCGAATAGACGATGCATGCAAAAAAATTTTAGAAGCAAAATATAAGTTGGGTTTGTTTGAGGATCCATTCAGATATTGTGATGAAAATCGTGCAAAAATTGAAGTGTTTTCTGCCAGTAACAGAAAAGAAGCACGAAGCATTGCCGCACAAAGCTTTGTATTATTGAAAAATCAAAACAATGCACTTCCTTTGAAGAAAGCAGGAACTATTGCATTAATCGGTCCATTGGCAGACGCTAAAGAAAATATGGGTGGTACCTGGAGTGTGGCTGCTAACCTGAGTAAAGCAGTTTCTTTCTTAACCGGTTTAAAAGAAGTAGTAGGCGATAAAGCGAATATTTTATATGCTAAGGGAGCTAATTTAGATGCAGATGCTGCATTAGAAGAAAGGTCAACGATGTTTGGTAAATCATTGCATAGAGATAACCGCTCTGCAGAAGTAATTTTAAATGAAGCCCTAGAGGTTGCCAATAAAGCAGACGTAATTGTAGCCGCGATTGGGGAAAGTGCTGAAATGAGCGGAGAAAGCAGTAGTAGAACCAATCTGGGTATTCCTGCTGTTCAACAGGATTTGTTAAAAGCGCTATTGAAAACTGGCAAACCTGTGGTTTTGGTTTTATTTACGGGCCGACCATTAACACTTGGCTGGGAAAATGCAAATGTACCCGCTATCTTAAATGTATGGTTTGGTGGTAGTGAAGCGCCTTATGCAATTGCCGACGTGCTTTTTGGCGAAGCAAATCCATCTGGGAAATTATCTACAACATTTCCTCAGAACGTAGGTCAAATTCCTTTGTTTTATAATCATAAAAATACAGGTAGACCATTAAATGGACCATGGTTCCAGAAATTTCAAAGCAATTATCTCGATGTTAGTAATGAGCCCGTTTATCCATTTGGATTCGGATTAAGCTATGCTAATTTTAATTACAGCGAGATTGAACTGAGTAACACTAATTTAAAAGGAAATCAAACATTATCCGCATCGGTTACTGTTACAAACAATAGTAATGTAGCGGGTAAAGAAGTAGTGCAGTTATATATTAGAGATATTGTTGGATCCTCTACCAGACCAGTAAAAGAATTAAAAGGCTTTCAGAAAGTTAACCTGAAAGCAGGCGAATCTAAAAAAGTTTCTTTCAACATCACACCCGAAGAGCTGAAATTCTACAATTATGATTTAAAGTACGATTGGGAATCAGGTGATTTCAATATTATGATCGGCACAAATTCACGCGATGTGAAAACGGCGAAAGTTAATTGGGTTAAATAATAATATTAATAAATCGGTTTCAGGCTCGTGCAGCATAAATAGTTGCATGAGCCTTTTTTGTAAATTTATAGTACCTTTAAAAGGTAACTTTTAAGAATTGATTTAAAACTACTTTATGAATAAATGTGCCTGGTTAATACTTGCTGGTCTGATGTTGCTTAATTCTTTAACAGCCCAAGTAAATCCTGAATGGAATGAAATTTTTGCAAAGATAAATCAAGAGGTGCAACAGAACTCCAAATCGTATAGCTCACTTAAAACAGCTACAGAAACAATTGGACACAGACTAACCGGTTCCGCAAATGGTCAAAAAGCCGAAGAATTTGCCTATAATTTATTGAAGTCTTACGGCTTTAAAAATGTTCGTTACCAACCTTTTGAAGTGGAGAGCTGGAGCAGAGGAAACTTGACTGTTTCTGTTGGTGATAATGATAAACATTTACAGGTTTTTAAATCTGTTTCCTTAGCACATTCTCCGGTAAAAGCTTCTGTTAAGTTGGAATTAGTTGATATGGGAAATGGCTTAGAAGAAGATTATTTAAGTAATCCAGAAAAGGTTAAAGGAAAAATCGCATTAGTTTATTTAGGGGTGTTGCCGGGTTCAAAACCTGGAACAAAATCTTTACATCGCTCCGAAAAAACAGCCATCGCTACTAAATATGGTGCTAAAGGTATAGTTGTAATTAATGCTGCAAGCGGTGGCATTTTATTAACCGGTACTGCTTCTGTAACTGGCAAACTGATCCCAATACCTGCTGTTTGTATTAGTAAAGAGGATGGGTTGCAGCTAAAGGAAACCCTCGCTCAAAAGAAGCAAATCGCTAGTATTGAAATGTCGAACTTCTCCGGTTTAATTAAAGCGAGAAATGTGATCGCACGCATCGAAGGTAAAAGCATCCCAAGTGAGAAAGTGATAGTAGGTGGTCATCTCGATAGTTGGGATTTAGCTACCGGTGCTATTGACAATGGTATTGGTTCTTTTTCTGTATTAGATATGGCCAGAACTTTTAGTGTATTAAACCTGAAGCCTGCAAGAACAGTTGAATTTGTTATGTTTATGGGGGAAGAAGAAGGGTTACTGGGCTCTCGTGCATATGTAGCCGAAGCTATAAAAGACAATAGCATTAATCAATTGCGTTACATGTTAAACTACGACATGACCAATGACCCTAAAGGATACGCCACTACCGCTGCTGAAAGTAAGGAATTGTTTCAGTCTATAGGTGCAATTGCTCAGTCATTGGACACATCTTATAAAAATATCTTTACCTCTGGTGCGGGCTTGCACAGCGATCATCAACCATTTATGTTACACGGCGTTCCAACTGGTGGTGGAGCAGGAGGGGTGCTGCCCAATAATTCAGGACCTTGTTATCATGCTGATTGCGATGATTTTAAATTAGTTGATGAAAAAGGAATGAAAAATACGGTACGATTTAGTTCTATGCTGTTATACGGCATAGCTGATGCTAAAGAAATAAAAGCAAAGCATTTTACTGATGCAGAAACCAAAGAATTTCTTCTTAAAAATAATCTTAAAGAACCCCTGGAAATTGCGGGTGAATGGAGATGGAAAGACTAATGCTTTCTATCATCAAATTTTTGCTGTATGAGGTTTGATAAGTAAAGTGTAATTACAGCTGCAATCATTCCTGCACCTGCATCTATGGGATAGTGCTGTGCCAAATATATTCTGGAATAACCGGTTACTAATGCAATAAAAAATCCTGCTAACCAAAAGTATCTTCTATTGATTAATAAACAAGCTATTAAATAGATGCTGAATATAGTTGTATTGTGTCCCGATGGAAAACTATTGTTGCCATGCAATTCAACTCCTTCAACAGTATGAATGGCTGTTTTATTGATTGAAATATTATTCGTAGGTCTTACTTCTTTGTTAAATACATAGTGCTTACTAGTTTGAACAATTAAAGTAGAAATAATGATAGCAGCTAATGCCAATGGTAAAAATCTTCTTCTGTAAATAATAACTAAAATGGTAAGCGGAGCCCACATAATTCCATCTCCTAAATAAGTGATGTAGTGAAAAAACACATCTGCCGTAACTCCCAAATTTATATTCAATAACAGGAATAAATCTTCTTTACCGCCTAATAATGAAAATACAATAAGCATTGTTCCCGTGGTAACTGTAAGAAATACAGCTTTACTATAAGCAGTTAGATTTTGTATAAACACTTTGTTTTTTATTTGCAAATATATACATTCATTGAATCTTGTATCAGATAATGCAATAAATGTATATGTGCTCAAAATTGTCCCTAATAATGGATCTGCCGGAATGCTTTGAATTTGTTCCGTTAAGGCGCTCATATTAAACAGTTTTATTCATCATTTAATAATAATGGGGTTAATCATTGCAATAATTCTATATATGCTGTGCAAGAATGCCGATAGCGCTATTCCCCAACTAAAGCCTATTTATTTAGTAGATTAACTTGTTTTAAATAAATTTTCTGCTCTTTCAAACTATTAACCTTCATGCATGTTTGTATATTTACATACAGATATGGCCAAGAAACAAATTACCCATTCAGCAGATATTCAGGAAGAATTCATTGAAGTATTCGGTGCCCGCGAACACAATTTAAAAAATTTAGATATTCGTATTCCTAAAAACAAACTGGTAGTTTTTACCGGTGTGAGCGGTAGTGGTAAATCTTCATTAGCTTTCGATACCATATATAATGAAGGCCAACGGAGATATATGGAAAGTTTTAGTGCCTATGCCCGTCAATTTATGGGCGATATGGAACGGCCCGACGTTGATAAAATTACCGGCCTGTCTCCTGTAATCTCTATTGAACAAAAAACAACCAATAAAAATCCACGCTCTACGGTTGGTACAGTAACGGAAGTATACGATTTTCTACGTTTACTATATGCCCGTATTGGCGAAGCATATAGTTATAACACCGGCAAAAAAATGGTGAAATTCAGCGAAGAAGAAATCGTTGAAAATATTTTTACCAAATATGCCAATAAAAAAATTAGTTTGCTGGCTCCGTTAATTCGTGGTCGTAAAGGGCATTACAGAGAATTATTTGAAGACATCCGAAAAAAAGGATTTCTAAAAGTTCGGGTAGATGGAGAAATAATGGATCTCACACCCAAATTGCAAGTAGACCGTTACAAGATACATGATATTGAAGTGGTGATAGATCGTTTACAGGTTACTCCAGATATGAAAGTTAGGCTTAGTCAGAGTGTACAGCAAACGCTAAAGATGGGAAAGGACTTGTTGTTTCTTTTGCTGAATGACTCCGGAAAAACCATACAATTTTCTAAACAACTCATGTGTGAAGATACCGGAATAAGTTACGAAGAACCTTCACCAAACGCCTTTTCATTTAATTCGCCATACGGTGCTTGTCCAACTTGTAAAGGGTTGGGTAATGTATACACTATCGACATGTCGGCTGTTATACCCGATGTAAATTTGAGTGTAAAAGAAGGTGGAATCGCACCATTGGGCGTTCAACGTGATGCTTATATGTTTAGGAGTGTTGAAGTGCTTGCCAAAAAACATAAAATTAATCTCGATAAACCGGTTAAAGATTTGTCCCCCGCATCTTTAAATATACTGTTATATGGTAATGCAGACGGTGGCTCATTAGACACCGATAATGTAGAAGAATATATAAATGCTCAGCCATATGAAGGAGAATTTGAAGGTATAGTGCCAATGTTGAAGAGATGGTTCGCCGGTCAAAATAGTGAAGGCTTGCGTGAATGGGTTGAACAATTCATGGAGCTTAAATCTTGTAACTCCTGCGAAGGGCAGAGACTAAAAAAAGAAAGTTGTTGGTTTAAAGTTGATAATAAAAACATTGCTGAATTAAGCAATCTGAATCTCGATAAATTACATCATTGGTTTGTTGGTGTTGAAAAAAGACTCGATAAAAAACAAAATGTAATAGCAAAAGATATCTTAAAAGAAATTAGGGAGCGAGTTCAGTTTTTATTAGATGTAGGTTTAACCTATTTATCATTAAATAGGCCTTCACGCAGTTTAAGCGGTGGCGAATCTCAAAGAATTAGACTTGCAACACAAATAGGCTCTCAATTGCAGGGCATAACTTATATTTTAGATGAGCCCTCGATTGGGTTACATCAACGCGATAATCATCAGTTGATCCAAGCGCTGCAAAACCTGAGGAATATTGGCAATAGTGTGTTGGTGGTTGAACATGATAAAGATATCATGTTAGCTGCTGATCATTTAATTGATATTGGACCCAAAGCTGGTAAGTTTGGCGGGCATATCGTTTCAGCAGGTACTCCACAAGAAGTATTGGACAGCAATTCAGATACGGCTCAATATTTAAACGGCAAAAAATCAATCGCAATTCCTAAAGAACGCAGAGCAGGCAATGGAAAAGCACTCATACTGAAAGGAGCCACCGGAAATAATTTAAAGCATGTGGAAGTGACCTTGCCACTGGGCAAATTAATTGTGGTGAGCGGAGTGAGTGGTAGCGGTAAATCTACCCTAATAAATGAAACTCTTTATCCTATTTTATCTAAACATTGTTACAATAGCCGGGTAACTCCAATGCCCTTCAAATCCATTAAAGGGTTAGAGCATATCGATAAAGTAATTGAAATTGATCAATCCCCAATCGGTAGAACTCCACGTAGTAATCCTGCAACCTATTGTGGATTCTTCACAGAAATAAGAACCTTGTTTGCATCTGTGCCCGAAGCAAAAATTAGGGGGTATAATGCTGGTCGTTTTTCTTTTAATGTGAAAGGAGGTAGATGCGATGTTTGTGAAGGCGGTGGAATGCGAGTAATTGAAATGAACTTTCTTCCAGATGTGTATGTAAACTGTGAAAAATGCAATGGTAAAAGATACAATCGTGAAACACTTGAAATACGCTACAAGGGTAAGTCTATCAGCGATGTGTTAAATATGACTGTTGAAGAAGCTACTGATTTTTTTCAAGCAGTTCCCTTTTTATACAGAAAAATAAAAGTGTTACAAGATGTTGGGTTAGGCTATATAACCCTTGGCCAGTCTGCTGTTACGCTAAGTGGAGGAGAAGCTCAACGCGTTAAATTAGCAACGGAGCTTGGTAAAAAAGATACCGGCAAAACTTTTTATATTTTAGATGAACCTACTACGGGGCTTCA
>CANHJH010000120.1 GCA_947460365.1 Sphingobacteriia bacterium
ATTAACTAAAATAAATCCGGTGTATGATTTTTTTAGTGAAAGACAACACACTCTAACCGGGCATTTTTTATCTAATAATAGTAGCATGAAAAAATTAAACATCTCTGATATTACCAAAAATATATTATTGGATCAGTATGCGCCTCCTACTGTAATAATTGATAAGCATAACGATGCATTATTTTTTTCAGGAGATACAGGTATTTATTTAGAACCACCTACAGGCCTAGCCAAATTTAATATTTTAGAAATGGCTCGAAAAGGATTAAAACTTCCTTTGCAGCAAGTAATAGATGAATCAAGAAAATCTAACAAAGAAGTTTATATTAAAGATATTGATGTGATTTTAGGCGACTCACTTAAAAAGACTAATCTTAAAGTTCGCCCACTACTTACTAAAGAATACGATCCGGGAACGCTAATTATTATTTTTGAACCATCTGATAAAATAAACCATTCTAGTCAAATAGTTCCTAAAATACTTTCTAAAAAAGAAGAAATTAAATTCAAGCTACTTGAAAAGGAACTTGAATTAACTAACCAACATTTGCAAATTGCAATCAATGAGTTAGAAAATACCAGAGAAGATTTCAAATATTCTACGGAGGAGCTCCAAAGTTCTAATGAAGAATTAGAAACTTCCAGAGAAGAGCTTCAGGCAGTAAATGAAGAACTCATTACGGTAAATGCTGAACTGACCGAAAAAATTGATCAAATGTATCAGTCTAATGATGATCTTACTAATTTACTAAGGTGTATTGAATTAGCTACCTTGTATTTAGATAAAGACTTATTAATAAAACGCTTTACCCCTGCTGTTACTAAAGTATTTAATATCATTTCTACTGATATCGATCGTCCATTAACGCAGCTTACCAGCAATCTGAATTATAATACGCTAGTGGATGACGTAACACAAGTACTTAAAACACTTTCAGTTAAATCGCTGGAAGTAAATGCTTTGGATGGAACATGGTATTTCATGCGGATCATACCTTATCGTACCGCTGAAAATAGTATAGAAGGTGTCTTAATAACGCTCATAGATATTACTAAGCAAAAGCAAGCCGAATTTCAAATTAACATTGAAGAAGCACTTTTGAAAACAGTTACGAATAATCTCTCTGTAGTAACTTATACAGCCAAACTACAGCCCGAATTTATTTTTGAAAATTTGAGCCATAATATTGAAAAAGTATTAGGGTTTCCTACTGAAAAATTTATTCATGATAAATCTTTTTTTATGAATAGAATACTTACAGACGATAAAGCTAAATTCATCGATATGGTTAATGCGCTACCCATAAAAAAAGACATGCATTTAAAATTCAGTTGGAAAACTAAGGGCAATGTCCTTAAAGAACTAATGATATATTGTAAATATATTTTACCCGATGATAACAAGTTGACTTATTGTGTTGGTTTTATAAAAGAAGTATAAGTTTAATATGTATTTGTTTAATTATAAATAAGGAGATAAATGCCCAAAAAAAACATGTTACAGCCTAAAGTTCCAATCAGTAAAGATGAAAATACGCTTAGTGAAAATATTGCCTCTTTTGATACTGTTGATGCATTAAAGCATGAATTGAGCGTTCATGAAATCGAATTAGAAATGCAAAACGAAGAGCTACTAACTATGCAGTCTAAGTTAAATGCATTTTTAGTAGAATATGCTGATCTGTTTGATCTTTCACCAATTTGCTATATAATTTTAGATAAAAACGGAATTGTACGTAAGTTAAATAATGAAGGGTGCCTCCAATTAAAAGTTACCCGAAATGAGATTGTTGGTAAGCCATTCTCTATGTTTCTAAATGGAGAATTACATCAGGATAATTTCTACAGATTTAGATTGTCTGTTATGGAAACGCAATCATTGCAATGCATTGAAAGTGAAATAAAACGAAAAGATGGATCCATATTTTATGGAATGATTAAAAGTGCAATCGTAAAAGATGAAAAAAAGTTATTTAAACATTTTCTGTTAATAATTAATGATATCTCCGCCATTAAAAACCATGAAATGCAAGTTGAATTGGCTTTAGATAAAGCTAACCAATTAAATGCTTTAAAATCAAGGTTTATTACCATTGCTTCTCATGAGTTTAGAACACCACTTACTTCTATTCTCTCCAGTGTTTGGTTAGTTAATCAATATGTAATGTCCGGAAATGTTGATTCAGTTCATAATCACCTTAATAAAATTAAGGGTTCTGTAAAAGATCTCACTTTAATTCTAGAAGACTTTCTTTCTCATGAAAAGCTTGAAAGTAATTTGGTAGAATCTGTTAGAGAAAATATTGATTTGCAAAATTTTTGTAAATGCCTAGTAGACGACTTTAGTATTTCTTTGAAACCTAATGATTTTATTAATTATTCTCATTTAGGAGAAAGCAAAATAATTTCTGATAAAAATGTATTATACCATGTTTTATCAAATTTATTGTCTAATGCAGTTAAGTATTCTGCATTGCGGGTTGAAGTTACCGTTTCTTCTGAATTAAAAGAAAATAGTGCCATCATTACAGTTTCCGACAATGGAATTGGAATACCTGCTGATGAACAAGAATTCATATTTAATAGATTTTTCAGAGCGCATAATGCGCTAACTAAACAGGGAACTGGTTTGGGCTTGAACATCGTAAAAGAATATTTAAAACTAATCAACGGCACCATCATATTTAAAAGTGAAGAGGGGAAGGGTACTTGTTTCTGTGTGGAAATACCTGTAAAATAAAAAAAGAAGCTCTTTGATGAGCTTCTTTTTTTATTTTATTGAATTTGTGCGGATGGAGGGGGTCGAACCCACACGCCTCGCGGCGCTAGATCCTAAGTCTAGTGCGTCTGCCAATTTCGCCACATCCGCTTTAAGGGTGGCAAAAATACGGAATTTTTACAAAAAACAATATCTTCTTAATTGTTTTCCTTTTTTTAATTCAGGGATGCCAAAATTTGTTGAATAGTTTTATCAATTCCCTTACTATCTATCCACCTTAATACCACTACCAAATCATTCTTGGGGTCTACATAAATTACGTTGTTCCCATTTCCTATATGCATAAAAGCCGAATTGGGTGCACTTGGAAGTAATTGACCATCTACATTTAAAAACCAATTCATATATCCATAATCTTTTTTCACAGATGTTGGCGTAGTTGCTTCTTTTATCCATTTTTCTGAAAGCAGTTGCTGGTCATTCCATTTTCCCTTTCTTAATGTGAGTAATCCAAATCTAGCCATATCTTCTGCATGTATAAACATGCCTCCTCCCCAATGCCCACCGCCACTTACACTTTGTACCGGCTGTCCATCTAGCACAATCCATGCACTTCTGTATCCGGTCCATCTCCAGGTATTAGAAGCGCCTATCGGATCCATAATGTATTGCTTCAATACTTGAGGTAATGGTTTTCTCCAAACACTGGTTGTGGCTAATGCAAGTGCGTTTACTCTCACATCATTGTATTCATAAACAGTGCCTTGTTCATTTCTCTTTCTATTATGCCACTTGCTTGCGTCCGCATCTGGTCTGTCTGCCCAATCCGGCTTGCCCCAAAGCGTTCCTTCCCAATCACTGGTCTGGCGTAACATTGTTTCCCAGGTTATGGTGCTATTATGCGGCGTTTCAAATGGGTGCAGTAATTGTGGTTGACCAAATAATTCTGCTGGTCTATTTATACTTGATTGATTATACAACTCAATTGGTGGAACATAATGAGCTACTATATCTTGGGTAGATGCAATTAAACCTTTGTCAACCGCCAACCCTACAACTGTAGATAAAAAGCTTTTGGTAACACTATGCGTCATGTCGCATTTAGTAACATCCCCCCAGCTGGCAATCATATAGCCTTTATAGACAATAATACCGGTTTGATTGCCTCGTTCTTCAAATGGACCAATGCCTTCCCCAAATGGCTCTTTACCAAATGTCTGGTAATGGTTAATCTCCATATTTCTGGGGTTTTTAGATTCATAAAACTTGGCAGTATCTACGGCTTGTTTTACCTTATCTGCATTTAATCCAACACTTTCAGGTGTTCTATGCTCCCAGTTATTTGCAGGCGGATAATAATTTTTTAGAACAGTTTTTGCTGAACTATTCGTTTGAGCTGCACTTAATAAAACCCAATGAGCTGCTAAAAATAAAAAACAATATTGCTTAATCATAGTTAACTAAATTAAGCAATATTGTTCAGTAATAATCAGTTCTACTATTTGCTTTGTCTACTTCTGTTGTATGAACTCTTTTGATCCCTAAAACGTCCTCTCGGAGCAGGTTTTGGTTTTTGAAGCAGGGTAGGTTGCAATAATGGGTTTGTAGATTCAAACTCATGTCCCTTAACCACCGGCAATGTAATTTTTATTAGCTTCTGAATATCTTTTAAATATTCGCGTTCTTCTGTGTCACAAAATGAAATAGCAATACCACTGGCACCGGCTCTTCCGGTTCTACCTATTCTATGTACATATGTTTCAGGTACATTCGGTAATTCATAATTAAACACATGAGAAAGCTGATCCACATCAATCCCTCTTGCTGCAATATCGGTAGCCACTAATATGCGCGTATTACCCGATTTGAAATTGGTTAAAGCACGCTGTCGAGCATTTTGTGATTTATTACCATGTATTGCTTCAGCTGAAATACCTGATTTTACCAGATCTTTTACCACTTTATCAGCTCCATGCTTGGTTCTGGTAAATACCAATGCAGTAGGCGTGTTGCTATTTTTCAATAAATGAACCAATAAATGTTTCTTTTGATCCTTTTCAACAAAATATATAGCTTGTTCAATTTTTTCTGCAGTGGAAGATACCGGCGTAACTTCTACCTTAGCAGGCTGATGCAACAACGTAGATGCCAATTTCTCAATTTCCGTTGGCATGGTTGCAGAAAAGAATAAGGTTTGTTTTTTTTCAGGAAGTTTAGCCACAATCTTTTTAACGTCGTTGATAAACCCCATATCCAACATCCGGTCGGCCTCATCTAAAACAAAAAAGTTAATATCATGCAATCGAACATATCCTTGTTGCATTAGGTCTAACAACCTTCCGGGAGTCGCCACCAAAATATCAACCCCGTTTCTTAGGGCATTTACCTGTGGTACTTGAGATACCCCTCCAAATATCACTTGATGCTTTAAATAAAGATATCTGCCATATGCAGCAATACTTTCATCTATTTGAATAGCCAACTCTCTGGTAGGAGTTAAAATCAATGCCTTAATACTTTTAGCTCTATTGCCATTTTGAATAGAATGATATACCAATTGCAAAATAGGTATGGCAAATGCTGCTGTTTTACCTGTACCTGTTTGGGCGCAACCCAATAAATCTTTTCCGGTTAAAACTACTGGAATGGCCTGTTCTTGAATAGGGGTGGGGGCCGAATACCCTTCTGTTTCGAGCGCCTTTAAAATGGGCTCAATGAGTTGTAAATCTTTGAATAACACAATTATGTATTTAAATAATGAACACCTGATTCATTCAGATGCTATATAGCCTAACTTTTGATGGGATTACCTTGTCACTGAAGTAGATTCCAGTCTAACTGAGAGAATATATGGATGTTGCAAAGATAGTACTTTTTTTGAATATGGATGAATAAGCTCATTTAGATCACAATAAGACTTACAATTTCTTCCAGATATTTTTTATCGGTTTCATCAAAACTATTGTAATCACTACTATCTACATCTAAAACTCCTGCAACTTCTCCGAAAGCTAATATCGGTATAACTATTTCTGATTTCGACAAACTGCTGCAAGCTATATGTCCCGGAAATTTTTCAACATTCGGTACAATTAATGTACATTGGTTAGCCCAACTGCTTCCACAAACACCGCGCCCTTTGTTTATTCTGGCACAAGCAACAGGCCCCTGAAATGGCCCTAAAACCAATTGCTCATCCTTCACTAAATAAAACCCAACCCAAAACCAATTAAATTGCTCTTTCAACGCCCCGGCTATGTTTGCAAGGTTGGCTATCAAATCTGATTCGCCTTCCAACAAGCCTTTTATTTGAGGAATAATTGATTGATATTGTTCCGCTTTATTTCCCTTGTTTATTTGTAAATCTTCCGCCATCGTTGAATTAATTTTTGCTGCTCTTTTGAATGAATTTATTTAAAACAGGAATCTTTTGTAACTCATTTTTTTCTGCCCATATAATCAGGCGAGTGAATTGATAGATAAAAAATATCCCCAACAATATCCCTACCCATAATTTAGGCACAAAAAACAATACAAGTTTATGCAGTCCGTAAAACGCGCAAACAATTGTTAAATAAGCCATTAACTTTTTTAATGCATAAGGAACCGGATAGTATTTTTGTCCGAGCTTATAACTCGTTACCATCATAAATAAATAACATATAAAAGTAGCTAGCGCAGCGCCTAAATAGTGCAATTTGGGAATGAGTAAGATGTTTAAAATGATGGTAATAAACGAACCGGCTAAGGTAATAATAGCCCCCATATTGTTCTTGTCGGTTAATTTATACCAAATACTTAAATTATAATAAATCCCTAAAAATATATTACCAAATGCCAGCAAAGGTACTATGTATAAGCCTTCTGTCCACAGTGGTTTATGAATAGCATTAAAAAACCACGCAAAAATTTCAATAAACAAACTGATGAACATAAACATATAACAACAGGCTATCACAAAAAACTTCATAACTCTTGCATAAGTTTTTTGTGCATCCCCTTCGGTACTTTGCTTAAAAAAGAAGGGTTCAGCCGCCATTCTAAATGCCTGAATTAATATCGTAATCAATACCGCCAATCGATAAATATTGCCAAAAATACCCAACTCATGTTTTGCAGCAGATGCTGGTAAATCTACCACATGCTGATATATAAGTCTGCTCAGCATGTCATTTACCATTCCTCCCATCCCTACAATAATTAATGGGTAGCTGTATTTCATTACTTTCTTCCATAGCGTAGTTCTGA
The DNA here is from genome assembly GCA_947460365.1 of Sphingobacteriia bacterium. Taxonomy (GTDB): domain Bacteria; phylum Bacteroidota; class Bacteroidia; order Chitinophagales; family Chitinophagaceae; genus Sediminibacterium. The sequence goes on from CANHJH010000120.1 coordinate 6,968, forward strand.
AAATTAATTTTATCTGCTTAAACTCTTTCCAAAGTAAAATAAATGTGAGCAAACTGCCCACTAAATTCCCCAATAAATAGTATCCTATTCCAACATTATTATTGGTTAAAAAACGCAAAGCACTATCCGGATGTTTTGTTACATAACTTGGCATAACTCCTAAGAACAACAATACACAAATTATATTTACAAAAATACTGGAAAGCCTTACTACAGCATACTTCCTTGGTCTATTCTCCAACCTCAATTTCGCAAATGCCAGCGTACTTATAGTGTCAAAGAAAAGTATTGCAATCATCCAGGTTATGTATTCCGGATGTGTTTCCAGATTGGCCCATCCTACCAATGCACCTCTAAAAAATAAAACTACAGCCGTAAATAATATAGTAGAACCTATTAATGACCATGATAGGGTGCTGTATAATTTGGTCGGGTCTTCTTCTTTGCTAAATCTAAAATAAGCTGTTTCTAAACCATACGTAAACAATACATTTAAAAATGGAATCATTGCATAGATCTGTGTAAGATCTGCTGTAACAGATGGCTGTGCAAAAAACAACGGCAATGATAAATTCATAATGTAGCCCAAAAATCTACTGGCAATGGTGGGTAAACCATACCACAATGTTTGACCGGCTAATTTTTTTATTGCACTCAATTATATAAATTTTATCTGTTGTTATAAGGCGGAGGTGATCTACTCGCTTGTAAAAATATACTTTCTATTGCAGGTTGTGCTTATCAATTTTCTTTCTAAAAATTTTAGTGTACCCTATTTTCTTTTTACTCTCCATTCTTTTTTCTTTGGAAGCTTTTGTAGGCTTAGTGGCTTTTCGTGGCAACTGCTTTTCCATAGCTTTATGAACCAGCTGATTCATCTTTTGTATTACCTCCCCTTTATTACCCAATTGTGTTCTTTCTGATTGAGATTTTACCAATAAAAACCCCTCTGCCGTAATTTTATTTTGAAGCCTTTCCTTTATTTGTGCTTTTTGATCTTCATTTATTAATGCCGATTCCTGAATAGGCCATCTTCCTTCCACCATGGTCTCCACCTTATTCACATTCTGACCTCCTTTTCCACCGCTTCGGGCTGTTTGAAACTGTATTTCACTGCTTATATCTATCTTCATTCCATCAAATTTCGGATAAAAGAACATTCCATGCGTGTAATTATTCAAAGA
>CANHJH010000121.1 GCA_947460365.1 Sphingobacteriia bacterium
CCATAAAACGGTAGTATCTGCAGAAAAAATGATGGTAAAGATACTAGAGCGGGTTCGGGAAATATATGTTTCGACCGATGAACGCATTAAAACAGTGCCGGCCCTCGACTTTTTTCTAGGAGAGTATACCGGAATTATGAACGAGCAAGCACTAGCTCATTTTTGCCAATTGGATGATGCCGACATCATGAGTGGTATTAAAAAATGGAGTTACCACCCCGATTTGGTGCTTTCATTACTCTGCAAGCGGTTTTTAAACCGTAAATTATATAAATCCCGCATTCAATCAGAACCTTTTTCAGAAGAATTTGTACTACAAAAACAAGCGGAGGCCGTCCTTCAATTTGGAATAGATCCAAAAGAGGCACACTATTTGTGCTTTACGGGCATGGCTGCCAATACCACTTATCAGCGTAAAGATGAATCCATCAATATTCTGTATAAAGACGGTTCGGTGAAAGATATTGCAGAAGTAGATAATACTATGATTCAACAAAATCTTTCTGCTCAGGTAAAAAAATTTTACATTTGTCTGTTAACTTAAATAGTATATATGCAATTTACTGCTTCCCAAATAGCAATGATGGTTCAAGGGAAAATCGAGGGCGATGCGAACGCCGCAGTGACGTCTTTCGGAAAAATTGAGGAAGCAGTTTCAGGACAGCTCTCATTTTTAGCAAACCCTAAATATGAAGAGTATTTATACAGTTCAAACGCATCCGTCATCATCATTAACGCTTCGCTCGAACTAAAACAAGCCGTTGCTGCAACACTTATTCGGGTGGCCGATTCATATGGTGCATTCGCTACATTAATGACCAAATACCAGGAGTTGGAAGCCCAACAACTTGTCGGCATTCAACAACCCAGCTTTATTGCTCCTACTGCATCGGTTGGCAAAAATGCGTTCGTCGGTGCATTTGCTTACATCGGCGATAAAGCTCAAATTGGTAACCACAGCAAAATTCACCCCAGCGCTATTATTGGAGAGCGAGTAAAAATTGGAGAAAATAGCATCATTCACGCCGGTGTTAAAATATACAACGATTGTGTTATTGGTAATAACGTAATTATTCACGCCGGAGTGGTCATTGGCAGCGACGGGTTTGGTTTTGCCCCCCAAGCAGATAAAACTTATAAAAAAGTACCCCAATTGGGCAATGTAATCGTAGAAGATTTTGTTGAAATTGGCGCTAATTCTACCATCGATAGGGCTACAATGGGTTCTACCATCATCAGAAAAGGCGTAAAATTAGACAACCTCGTACAAATTGCTCATAATGTAGATATAGGCGCTAACACAGTTATAGCTGCGCAAACCGGTGTAAGTGGCAGTACTAAAATCGGCTCTTTTGTTATGATTGGTGGACAAACAGGTATTGCCGGACATATTTCTATTGCCGATGGCAGTAAAATCAATGGGAAAAGCGGCGTTACCAAAACCATCAAAGAACCAAATAAGTCATTCAATGGCTTTCCTGCACTGGATTTTACTACCTCCATGAGGATAAGTGCCGCTTCCCGCAACCTTCCTGAAATGGAAAAAAGAATCAAAGAATTAGAAAAATTGGTAGAACAACTCATTTCTGAGCGAGTTAATGCCTGATTTCAGTAATAAAACCAGTCTTTAAGCTTATTTTTGCAGAATATGGCTATTTGGTTTATTACCCAATAACTACTTTTTTTTAAATAGAGAGATATAACATGGACGTAAACTTTAACCCGGACAAGCAACATACACTTTGTCAATCAATTAGTATCAGTGGTACCGGTTTACATACTGGCATTTTAGTTGATATGACCCTAAAACCTGCTAATCCGGGCTTTGGCATTCAGTTTCAAAGAATTGATTTACCTAATCAACCAATTATTAAAGCGGATTGTGATTTAGTAACCGACACCAGTCGCGGTACTACCCTACAAGTTGGTGATGCTAAAGTTAGCACCGTTGAACATGTGCTTGCCGCCTTAATTGGCATGGGTGTAGATAATGTGTTGATTGAATTGAATGGACCCGAAATTCCAATTATGGACGGTAGCTCTGCCCCATTTATTGAATTAATTGAAGAAATTGGCGTATTCGAACAAGAAGCAGCCAAAGCATGGTACAGTCTGGATGAAAACATTTATCACTACGACGAAAACAAGCGGGTAGAAATGGTGGCATTACCTGCAATGGATTACCAAATAACTACTTTAATTGATTTTAATAGCCCTGTCTTAGGTACTCAACATGCCGGTTTAAAGACCATCAAAGACTTTAAAACAGAGATTGCTCCATGCAGAACATTTTGCTTCTTGCATGAGTTGGAAATGCTTCTGGACAATGATTTAATTAAAGGGGGAGATATCAATAACGCTATCGTTGTGGTTGATAAGCCGGTTACAGATGAAGAAATGACCCGCTTGGCTAAAGTCTTTAAACGCGATAAAATTGAAGTGAAAAGTGAGGCGTACCTAAACAATCTAGAGTTGCGCTTCCCTAATGAACCTGCCCGCCATAAATTGTTAGATGTAGTGGGTGATCTTGCTTTAATTGGCTATCCTATCAAAGCGCGCATCATTGCCAACAGACCCGGACATAGTTCTAACGTTGAATTTGCTAAGAAAATTAAACAATACATCAAAAAAAACAAACACGTTAAAGATGTACCTGTTTACAATCCGAACATACCACCGGTTTACACTTTAGAAAAAATAGAAAAAACTTTACCACACAGACATCCTTTTTTATTAGTAGATAAAATCATTGAACTAACAGATACCTGCATCGTAGGTGTTAAAAATGTGACATTTAATGAGTGGTTTTTCCCGGGTCATTTTCCCGGAAACCCTGTAATGCCAGGGGTGCTACAAATTGAAGCATTGGCGCAAACAGGTGGAATACTCTGCATTAACTCAATGCCTGAAGGTGAATATGATACTTATTTCTTGAAAATAGACAATTGCAAATTCAAGCAAATGGTAAGGCCCGGCGATACCATGGTACTAAAAATGGAGTTCACTGGGCCAATTCGGCGCGGTATTTGTGAAATGAGGGGTACCGTTTACGTTAATGGCAAAGTTGCAACTGAAGGTGATTTAGTTGCGCAGGTTGTTAAACGCAACGGTAGTTAACCAAAAACCATTTTTAATTGCACAGAACTAATCAAAATATGACACATCCCTATACCTATATAGATCCAAATGCACGTATAGCACCTAATGTAAAAATTGATCCGTTTACCGTAATACATGGTGATGTACAAATTGGTGAAGGAACCTGGATTGGAAGCAACGTAACTATTATGGAAGGCACTAAAGTAGGCAAAAACTGCAGGGTGTTTCCAGGAGCAGTGCTTGGCGCTATTCCACAAGATTTAAAATTTTTTGGCGAAAAAACCTATGTTGAAATAGGTGACAACACGACCATCAGAGAGTTTGTTACCATCAACAGAGGTACGGAAGATAGAGGCAAAACTACCATAGGGGACAACTGTCTTATTATGGCCTATAGCCATATTGCCCACGATTGTATTGTTGGTAATCACTGTATTATGAGTAACAGCGTACAAGTTGCCGGTCACGTTACCATTGGCGATTGGGCTATTATAGGGGGAGTAAGTGCCATCCACCAATTTGTAAATGTTGGTCAACACACTTTTATTGCAGGAGGTAGCTTAGTAAGTAAAGATGTACCCCCATATATCAAAGCGGTTAGAAATCCGTTGAGCTATGGCGGCGTTAACAGCGTTGGGTTAAAAAGAAGAGGATTCCCATTGGAACAAATTAATCACATTTTAGACGTATACAGAACCATCTACAATAAAGGGTTTAATACAACACAGGCGCTGGAGTTTATTGAAGAAGAATTACCAGCAACAGATGAAAGAGATGAAATCGTGGATTTTATTCGTGAAAGTGGCAGAGGCATCATCAAGCGTTTTACAAAGGGGGCCAATGACGACGAATAAAATGACCATTTCATTGGTTAATGCCGGTAAACGATTTAACCGGGAATGGATTTTCAGAAAGCTTTCCTATCAATTTAATTCAAATACGGCTTATGCTATCACCGGGCCAAATGGAAGTGGCAAGAGCACGCTACTGCAATGCATTGCAGCAAGCTCCGCATTAAATGAAGGATCCATCGAATTAACACTAAATAACAACGAATCAGCCATTGCTGTACTCCCAGAAAATTATTATCAGCAACTGGCTATTTGCGCGCCCTATTTAGAGCTGATAGAAGAAATGACTACTTTAGAGTTTCTTCAATTTCACCAACAGTTTAAACCTTTATTGAATCAAATTAGTATTCCGGAAATTATCCAAATTATTGGACTTGAAAAAGCAACCAATAAGCAGATTCGCCACTTCAGTAGTGGCATGAAACAGCGACTGAAACTAGCTCAGGCCATATTTACCGATACACCTATTCTTTTGTTAGATGAGCCCTGCACCAACCTAGATAAAGAGGGTTATGCGCTTTACCACCAACTCATTAATACTTATTGCAACAATAAATTATTGGTCATTTGCAGTAACGATGAAGCCGAAATAGATTTTTGCTCGAAGCGAATTAATATCGTAGCTTTCAAATAAAAAATGCGCTCAATTTTTCTTGCATTATTCAGTCTTTTAGTGTTCAACACCTTTGCTCAAAAAGCAGAATACTTAATAGTCATTACTTCTGATGGCGTTCGTTGGCAGGATGTATTTACCGGCATGGATACTACCTTAAGCAGGAGTAAAAAATACCATGAGGGCGATAGCCTGAACATTCATCAAAAATTTTATTCCGATAATGCCAACGAAAGAAGAAAAAAGCTCATGCCATTTCTTTGGTCTACCATTGCTGCTAACGGCCAAATATACGGGAACAGATTATTGAACAATTACGTAAATAATGCCAACCCTTATTGGTTCAGCTACCCAGGTTACAGCGAAATATTTACCGGTTTTGTAGATACCGCTATCAATACCAACGACTACCAACCGAATCCTAATATTACCATATTAGAATATTTACAACAGCAACCAAAGTATCACAACAAAGTGGCAGCATTTGGCGCTTGGTCTGCGTTTGATAGGATTTTAAATGAAAAGAGAGCAGGCATTCCGGTAATGTCCGCATACGACCCTACAGGTGCATTTAACCCTTCTAGCAGTCAAAAACTCATCGACAAAATGTTGTCAGAAACCAACAGACCCTGGGGAGCAGAAGAATGCCTAGATGTATTTACACATCATGCAGCAATGACCTATTTAAAAGAAAAGAAACCCGATGTGCTGTACATATCTTACGGAGAAACTGATGAATGGGCGCATGCAAGTAAATATTCTTCTTATTTAAAAGCTATGAATCAGGTAGATAAGTGGATCTCAGAAATTTGGGCATACATCCAACAAGATCCCAAATACAAAAATAAAACAGCGGTATTATTTACCACCGATCATGGTAGAGGAGATGAAATAAAAAGCGAGTGGACTAGTCATGGCTCCAGTATTAAAGGTGCTAACCAAATTTGGATGGCTTTATTAGGCCCTGGCATTAAACCGCTGGGCGAGGTAAATAAGCCACAACAACACTTTCAACAACAAGCTGCACAAACTATGGCCGAAATATTGGGATTGTCTTTCATTACCAATCATCCCGTTGCACCTGCATTGCCATTTAAGCAATAATTCATTAACTATTTTTCAGTACATCACCCAAAAGGAAAAAAGTCGTCAAGTAACCGGCACCGGCATACATCACGACTTTTTTCCTTTTGAATTTTATTTTTTTTAGACGCCAGCATGTCGTCTCTACTTTTAAATTTTACCTTCTGCTTGCAATCAATAAATTCAAATCAGTAAACTTCAAATCAAACCGCTGACTGATATAAAAATCAGTCAAGGCGCCTCTAAATAAATATACGCCTTCGCGTAAATTAAATTTATGCCAAATCATTTCCTCTAATCCACCTTCGCCACATACTTCTAACAACAAAGGCATTAATACATTACTCACAGCCTGACTAGCGGTGCGAGCAAAGCCACTCGGTATATTGGGTACACAATAATGTACTACATCATGCTTTACAAAAGTGGGAGATTTATAACTGGTTAATTCACTCGTTTCAAAACATCCGCCCCGATCTATTGCCACATCAATAATAATGCTACCAGAACGCATATCAGCAACCATTTCTTCAGTAACCACTACGGGAGCTCTTCCTGATTCACTACTCAAAGCCCCTACTGCTACTTCACAAGTTTTTAATTGTTTAGCCAATATTTTAGGTTCCAATACACTCGTCCAGATACGTTGCCCCAGGTTGTTTTGCAGTTGTTTTAACCGATATACATTGTTGTCAAACACTTTAACAGAAGCACCTAATGCCAGTGCATTTCGGGTAGCAAACTCACCCACTATACCTGCTCCTATAATAACTACTTTGGTAGGCGGAATTCCGCTGATACCCCCTAATAATACGCCCTTGCCATCATTAAAGCTACTGAGGTACTGTCCGGCAATCAGCATCACAGCACTTCCTGCAATTTCACTCATGCATCTCACTATGGGGTAAGTGCCACTGTCATCTTTTAAGTTTTCAAAACTAATGGCTGTTATACGCTTTTCCATCATTTTCTCAATCACTTCTTTCTTTAAAGCGGAAAGATGTATGGGAGAAATGATGGTTTGGTGCATTTGCAACAATGGCAAATCGGCCGATACCGGCGGAGCACTTTTAATTAATATAGGGCATTTAAATACTTCAGTTCTGTCGTACACAATTTGTGCACCTGCTTCGGAATAATCTGCATCTTTATAATGGCTGCCTTCTCCGGCATTATGCTCTACAGAAACCTGATTGCCATTTGCCACCAAAACCCCAACAGCATCGGGCGTAAGTGCAATTCTATTTTCCTGAAAGGCCTCTTCCTTAGGAATACCAATATGTAGCTTGGCACCCTGAGGTTTAACATCTAATGTTTCTTCAAAGGTTTCATAAAAAATAGAGGGACTAATACTTGGTCTACTGGTTGCCATATAATAACTTAAAGTTTGAAGTTAATCAATAAGAAGGATACTTCTTTATTCATTATCCCCCTCATCTGCCGGGTTAAATGTAAAAAGTCTTCTGGTAGTCTCATTCAGCATTTCAATCTTTATATGTAATGTTTTTTCCGGCAATAATCCCTGCGCTTGTTCTGGCCATTCTACCAAACAATACTCGCCACTCAATAGCACCTCCTCAACACCAGCTTGTAATGCTTCTGTTTCGCCATTTAAGCGATACCAATCCATATGGTGTATAATTCCGGCATCTTTACTTTGATAGTCGTTAATTATGCCAAATGTGGGACTACTCACCGCATCTTCTACTCCTAATGTTTTACACAATCCATGAATAAAGGTGGTTTTACCAGAACCCATTGGGGCATGAAATGCCCATACAGTAAATTTCTTCCCTTCTTTCCACAAACCTGCCGCAACAGCTGGTAATTGATCAATTGTAAAAATGGCGTCCATGGTGCAAAGATAATTGGTATACGGCGATAGGTGAAGGAGAATGATATTTATCATTAAATTTTATTTATGATTAAATTTATCTTCCTTCCATTTCGCAGGATTATTAATGATATAATTCGCGATAATTTGAAATGATTTTTCATTTCGTATAACGTGTTCATAATAATTTCGTTGCCATAATTTGCCCATTGTTTTATTGTTTGATTTATAAATATTCAGGCATCCGTTCGTTACCAATGATTTATAAGCGCCAATTATATTCCCAACCGTAGGGGCAACCCTTGCGGTTGCCCCAATATCCCCATTTTGTGGTAAATCCCCATTTTGTGGTAAATCCCCATTTAGTGGTACATCCCCATTTTGTGGAATACCACCGTTATGTGGTATGTCAACATTTTTCGGTGTATCGAAATCTTTCGGTACATCCAAATCATTACGAATATTCGCATCACCAGTTGTGGCAACACTTGCGGTTGTCCCTATATTCATTGGGATGGTTGAATCAATATTCATTGGGATGGTTGAATCAATATTCATTGGGATGGTTGAATCAATATTCATTGGGATGGTTGAATCAATATTC
>CANHJH010000122.1 GCA_947460365.1 Sphingobacteriia bacterium
AACAGCTTCTTCAGAAAACATCTTTGTTAGGCACAATGGAACTGATCCTAATGATCATTCAGGTAATGGTGCCGCTTTAAGATGGCAAACTTCTCAAAGTTGGCATTATAACCAACTTCCTGACGGTTGGAATGGTTTCGTTGCCCTTTCTCAATTCTATGATAGCTTTGAAGATGCTGATGTACGTAAAAAAGATACCGTTGCTGGATACACTTCATTAATGGGTGTTACAGCAGGTTTTTTGGTTGGTCAGGCTTATGGCCCAGTTAGTCCAGATCCAAAAAGAGGAGCTGCAATAGGCGATCCAATTGGTGCATTAAAAGATAGAAGTGGTAACCCATTAGTATTTACTAAACGTGCTTCTTTAACTTTTAACAATGAAGCTACAGGTATTCGTTTCAACAAATTCTTGTTAGACCCATCTACCGTTAAAGATGGTGCTTGGGGCAGTGCAAATGAATTTCCATTCTTCCGTATTTCAGATGTGCGTTTAATGAAAGCTGAAGCTATTCTAAGAGGTGGTACAGATGCTGAAACACCTTTAGCAATTGTAAACGATATCCGTTCTAAAAGAAGAGCTACTCCATTAACTGATGTTAATTTCACTAATTTAATAGCGGAAAGGGGTAGAGAATTGTATATGGAAGGTCACAGAAGAAACGACATGATCCGTTTTGGTGTGTTTAATGATCCAGTAGAAGAAAGAGCTTCAGCTTCTGCTGCGCATAAAGTTGTTTATCCAATTCCAACAGTTTCTTTGTCTTCTAACCCAAATTTGAAACAAAATTTCGGTTACTAATTCTTTATAATTGAATTGTTAAAAAGGCTGCCCAACAAGCAGCCTTTTTTATGTTATACTATGGTATTTACTTATTTTTAGGATATGAAGAAGTATTCAATTTTTCAATGTGCGTTATGTTTGTTTATTGTGTTTTGCTCATGCAATAATACGCATAAGCCATCCCTTTTTACATTAATAGAAAATAGCAATATTCAATTCAATAATACATTGGTTGAAACAAAAGAATTCAATGTATTTAAATACCGTAATTTTTATAATGGTGGTGGTGTTGCATCGGGCGACTTAAACAATGATGGATTGCCTGAGCTTTTTTTTACGGCTAATCAAGGTGCCAATAAACTCTTTTTAAATAAAGGCAACTTGAAATTTGAAGATATATCAACCAAAGCAGGATTTGCCAGTAAAGAACAATGGAGCACCGGAGTAGTTTTTGTGGACATTAATGCCGATGGCTGGCTGGATATTTATGTTTGTAATGCCGGACAAATGTTGAACAAAGCTTTACGAAAAAACCAGTTGTATATTAATAATCATAACCTAACTTTTACGGAAAGCGCAGCGCAATATGGGTTAGACAATGACGGTTATTCTACACAGGCATCATTCTTTGATTATGATTTAGATGGCGATTTAGACTGTTTTTTAGTTAACAATAGCCCCATTCCGGTGAATACCCTGAATTATGAAAACATGCGAAACATCCCTGAACAGAATGCGCCTTTTGCCGACTTTTTAAAAGGGGGGGGTGATCATCTTTTTAGGAACGATCAGGGAAAATTTGTAGACGTAACCAAACAAGCAGGTATTTATGGCAGCATCATTAGTTTTGGTTTAGGAGTTACGGTAGGCGATGTAAATCAAGACGGCTGGCCGGATGTATATGTTTCGAATGATTTCTTTGAAAAAGATTATCTGTACATCAATCAAAAAAACGGAACGTTTAAAGATGAAATAGAAACCAGAACACAACATATTAGCTACTCTTCAATGGGGGCTGATTTGCAAGACATTAATAATGATGGTAAGCCGGATATTTTTACTACCGATATGTTGCCGGATGATGATTATCGTCTCAAAACAAACACCTCATTTGAAGGATATGAAATCTTTAATATCAAACAACAAAAAGGATTTTACAACCAATACACCCAAAATTCACTTCAAGTAAATAATGGCGAAGGTAAATTTCTAGAAACAGGATTTTTTAGTGGAGTTGCTGCAAGTGATTGGAGTTGGGGTGCATTAATGTTTGATGCAGATAACGATGGATGGTCTGATATTTTTGTCTGTAATGGAATCTACAGAGATGTGACCGACCAAGATTTTATTGATTTTTTTGCAAATGATGTAGTCAATCAAATGGCCATCTCCGGAAAAAAAGAAGACATACAAACCGTAATAGATAAAATGCCTTCCGTTCCGGTATCCAATAAAATGTTTCGCAATCATGGGGATCTTCATTTTTCAGATGAAAGTATCCATTGGGGTTTAGATAAACCATCATTTTCTAATGGTGCCGTTTACAGCGATTTAGATAATGATGGCGATTACGATATTGTTATTAATAATGTGAATCAACCGGCATCTATATATCGGAATAATACCAGGGAAAACAAAATGGGTAATTATATTGCATTACAACTGCAATATCAACAACCTAATAATTTTGCGATTGGTTCTGTTATTAAATTGTTCCAACATGGTCAAGTCATTTCTCGCGAACTGATACCTAGTAAAGGTTTCCAGTCTTCTATCGAATATAAACAAACGATTGGAATCGGAAATAACAAGCCGGATTCTATTCAAATTATTTGGCCTAATAATACGTATATCACCATTCAAAATCCAACCATCAATCAGCTCCTAAAAATAAATTATTCAGCTGCAACTGTTAAGCCATACCATTACATTATCAACAATGCATCCTTAACCGTTCTTCAAAAGCTACCAGCTAAATTTGACAAACACCAGGAAGATGATTATGTAGATTTTTATACTGAAAGAAATCTCCTATTTATGTTATCCAAGCAAGGCCCTAAAGCTGCTGTAGGGGATGTAAATGGAGACGGACAAGATGATGTATTTATTGGCGGTGCGGTTAAACAACCCGGTCAATTGTACATTCAAAATGCTGCTTCATTTACTAAAAAGCTGAACAAAGATTTTGAGAAATTTTCATTTATTGAAGCCACTGCTGCATTTTTCTTTGATGCTGACCAAGATAAAGATCTGGATCTATTTGTTGGAGGAGGTGGTAATTTTGCACCTGTTGAATCCGGTGTTTATCAAAATCAGCTGTATATAAATGATGGTAAAGGAAACTTTACATTGAAAGCCGGTACATTTCCAACCAGTAACACAAACTGCGGCACTGCTATTTCTGTTGATTATGACAATGACGGTAAATTGGATGTATTTGTGGGCAGTAGAAGTGTTCCACAAAACTATGGCGCTATTCCCGAAAGTTTTCTGTACCATAATGAAGGCAATGGTATTTTTTCGGATGTTTCGGAATCCGTTGCACCCGAATTTAAAAACCTGGGCATGATTACCGGTGCTGATTGGAATGATTTTAATAATGATGGCAAAAAAGAATTACTAATTATTGGTGAATGGATGTCGCCCAAACTATATTCCTTTAATGGAACAAAAATGAAATCCTTGCCAACAGGATTGGAAAATAATTTGGGATGGTGGCAACATTTAAATGTAGCAGATTTAGATAATGATGGTGATCTGGATCTTTTGTTGGGCAATATTGGCGAGAATTTTTATTTAAAACCAACCGAAAAAGAACCTGTGAAACTTTGGATGAACGACTTTGACCAAAATGGCACTCCCGATAAAATAGTTAGTCGTACTATAGGTAATCGGGATGTATCAGTTTTTTTGAAAAAAGAGATAGCGGAACAAATCCCTTCTATAAAAAAAGGAAATTTAACACATCAGGAATTTGCTAAAAAAAGTATTCAGGAATTATTTAAAGATGAAATCAATACTTCAAAAACATTGAAAGTTAATATTGCATCATCTGTTATTGCAATCAATAATGGCAAAGGAAATTTTACCATAATGCCGCTTCCAACTTATATGCAACTTTCTTCCTTAAATGCAAGTGCTATTATTGATTTGGATGGAGACGGGCTGCTCGATATTGTTACAGGAGGAAATTTTACTGATTTGTTACCGCAGTTTTGCAGTGTAGATGCTTCTTATGGTAATGTGTTAATGAACAAAGGGAAAAATTCCTATGCATTGCTTTCCTCATCAGCATCGGGTTTGAGTTTACAAAAACAGATAAGAGACCTAAAAAGTATCAACATCAATCGGTCAAAAAATCTTTTGTTTTTGCAAAATAATGACATGCCTGTGTTATTCAAGATAAACACATTGGCAAAGAAAAAATAATTGACAAAATATACTATATGAGTGGATGTTGGAAGTATTTAATTGTAATTGCGTGTATTACATGTCTGTTAGCATGTAAGCAGAATAAAACAGATAATCAATTATTTCAGGTTTTATCTAATGATTCAACAGGAATTCATTTTAATAACCAATTAAAACCTACTCCAGCATTCAATTTATTTTCTTACATGTATTATTACAATGGTGCTGGCATTGGTGCTGGAGATTTTAATAATGACGGATTGACTGATTTGTTTTTTGCTGCTAATCAAGGTAATAATGCATTGTACTTAAATAAAGGTAAAATGCATTTTGAAGACGTTACTCATCTTGCAAACTTATATAATGATACAACAGCATGGAGTACCGGTGTTTCTGTGATTGACATCAATAACGATGGGTGGTTAGATGTATATATATGCAGGGTTGGAAACTATAAAATACTAAAAGGAAAAAATCAATTATTAGTTAATCAGGGTTTAAATATAAACGGTATCCCGCAGTTTAAAGAAGAAGCCGAATTATATGGAATCGATTTTTCCGGCTTCAGCACACAAGCAGCTTTTGTTGATGTTGATTTAGATGGTGATGTAGATATGTTTTTATTAAATCATTCAGTAAATCATGATGGCAATTATGCCCCACGCTCTTTATTTGAAAATACCTATGATTCTTTGGCGGGCCATCGCTTGTATCTTAATGAAAATAACCATTTTAGAGATGCTACTAAATTATCAGGTATTCATTCAAGTAAAATCGGGTATGGATTGGGTGTGGTTGTATCCGATATTAATATGGATGGTTGGCCGGATATATACGTTGGAAACGATTTTCATGAAAATGATTATTTATACATCAATCAAAAAAACGGAACTTTCAAAGACGAGAGTACCAATCAATTGATGCATACTAGCCAGTTCACAATGGGGGTTGATGCCGCTGATATTAATAACGACGCCTACCCTGATATTATTTCTATGGATATGCTTCCGTATGAATCTTATATGCTGAAACGTTCACTATCGGAAGATGACTATACTATTTTTCAACACAAATTATTGTATGGATACGCCTATCAGTATGCCAGAAATAACCTACAATTAAATAATAAGAATGGAACGTTTAGTGAAGTGGGGCAATATGCAGGTGTTCATTCAACCGACTGGAGCTGGGCTGCATTATGGATGGATTTTAATAATGATGGAAATAAAGATCTTTTTGTTTCTAATGGTATCCCTAAAAGAATGAACGATATTGATTATATCAACTTTGTTTCGGGGGGAGAAATACAACAAAAGTTATCAAGCAATTCTATTCAGGATAAAGACCTCGCATTAATTAAAAAATTTCCTGAAATAAAGATTCCCAACCAGTTTTTCCTGAATAAGGGTAATGCACAATTTGCTAATTTCACAGACAGTATCGCTAATAATCCTTTAACCTTTTCCAACGGTGCAGCTTATGCCGATTTAGACAATGATGGAGATTTAGATATTGTGGTGAATAATATTAATGATCAGGCTTTGATCTATCAGAATAACACCAACCAAACCAATACAACTGCTGCGTTTGTTAAAATTAATCCTTTAGGATTTCCTAAGAATAAAAGCGCCATTGGTACAAAAGTTATTTTATTTTCTGGTGATAAAACCTATTTGTACGAAAAAAATCCTGTACATGGTTTTCTATCCAGTATGAATGAGCCAATGTTAATTGGACTACAAAATATTAATGTTGATTCTACTTATTTGATTTGGCCTAATAATCAATTTCAAAAAATCGACTTAAAAATAAACTCCATTCAATCTATTCATTATAGTTCTAGTCAACCATATATTAATTATGATGTACTAAAAAAACAAATCAATAAAGCACAACCAAATTTGCCTGATTGGAAAGATGTATCCAGTGTTTCAGGAATTAATTATGTGCATAAAGAAAATCCATTTAATGAATTTGATCGAGAACCCTTGATACCACATATGACTGCAAGTGAAGGCCCTGCAACTGCAGTTGCGGATATTAATCATGATGGATTAGAGGATATTTTTATTGGATCCTCCAAGGGTAACCATCCGGTGGTATATATACAACAAAAAAACAATCGGTTCATTATAGTGCCACAACCCGCATTACAAGTAGACTCTATGTGGGAACACACAGATGCTCAATGGGTAGACGTTAATCATGATACCCATCTGGATTTAGTCATTGCCACCGGAGGTAATGAATATTATGGCGAAGATGAACACCTACTGCCACTTTTATATTTAAACGATGGCAACGGAAACTTAACCAGACTAAAAGATGCATTCACTGATATTTATATTACGCAAAGTCAAGTAGTTGCTGAAGATTTTAACGGCGATGGATTTCCAGATTTATTTATTGCAGGACGATCGGTACCCTGGCAATATGGAATTACGCCAAGATCCTATTTGCTTCAAAATGACGGAGCTGGACACTTTAAAGATGTTACTGCTATGTACTGTCCTGCATTAGAACATCCGGGGATGGCAACTTCTGCAAAATGGGTTGATTTTAACAATGATCATCAAAACGATTTATTGTTAACTTTTGAATGGGGTGGGATCAAACTGTTTATTAAAGATGGAAATAAATTTAAGCCAAAAGATATTACTAAATTACATGGTTGGTGGCAGTTTGCTTATAGCATTGATTTAGATAAGGATGGTGATTTAGATATCATTGCGGGTAATGTAGGATTGAATACACGGTTAAAAGCAAGTGTAGATAAACCGGTAAATTTATACATCAATGATTTTGATGACAATGGTATAATAGAACAAATCATGACTTATTATCTTGGTGGCATTGAAATTCCTTTTTCGAGTAAAATTCAATTAGAAAAACAGATGCCATCATTGAAGAAAAAATATTTGTATGCGGAAGATTTTGCAAAAGCTTCATTGCAAGATTTGTTTGGGAAAAATAAACTCAATAATGCATTGAAATTATCAGCAGCGTGCTTAGAGAATGTGGTATTAATCAATGATGGAAAGTTAAATTTCAAGATGCTGCCACTTCCGAACGAAGCACAATTCTCTACCTTTAAAGCAGCTATGGCATTACCCAATTCGCCTCAAATTCTATTAATGGGTAATTATTATAACTATAATGTTGAACTAGGTAAACAAGATGCCGACTTTGGCACTTTTATACAATTTAAAAATCAGCATCTGTTAAGTTTTAAAGCCTTCACAAATTTGCCCATTAAAGGACAGGTGAATAAATTATTACCCATCAAATTAAGTAATACTATTTCATATTTGATTATTCGAAATAATGAAAGTGCTATGCTTATGCAAACCAAATAGTGATTAAAATATTGGATAATTCCAGGTTGTTACCCACTTGGTGGTGTCTTTAATTTCTAATCTATTGGTAATAAGTTTTTGGAACGGCATGGCCGGCGATATTTTTCTATGGTCTCGTAAATAGTTTTCTAATTCCATTTTACACAATTCAATATTGGCATTACCTCCTTTTACTTCTGCAACAACTATATTTCCCAGGATCATTCTTTTTATAATGAACTGATTGTTTGCCGCGATTCCTGCTTTAATTGGAATGGCAACCATATATTCAAATTGATTAGCGTTTAAGGGAACTACATTAAATATGGGAAAATCTGT
Source organism: Sphingobacteriia bacterium (assembly GCA_947460365.1). Lineage (GTDB taxonomy): Bacteria > Bacteroidota > Bacteroidia > Chitinophagales > Chitinophagaceae > Sediminibacterium. The sequence continues at coordinate 7,867 of CANHJH010000122.1, forward strand.
TTCAATACCATTCTTGCTTTTAATGTATTGCTTTAGCTCACTAATTAAGGCATATAATTCTTCCATTGTAGGATAGGTC
>CANHJH010000123.1 GCA_947460365.1 Sphingobacteriia bacterium
AATATTTATCAATTTACGCATGCGTTATTTTTTGTGAACTACTCATTTAGTTTGTGAATACCCCTTTTTTGTTCATAAACAACTGTTTTTCATTAAATTATTTGCAGCTGTTTGTGTAGTTAAGTTAGTTGATTTGATTAATTTTTGATATCTTTTTATATCATTTAATATTTTATTATATAATTTTTTAAAGATATTTATAAATAAATAATTTCATTTTTTTTCCCTTTAAGTACAAAATGGGCAGCTTCATGGAGAAAAAGGGTAGCTTCATGAAGTGCTTAATATTCAAATTGATTTTTACCCATATTTGCTTATTACTATTATGCGTAATAGTTGGGGGGTAAGTGAGCTGTTTTTTAACAGCTCACTTCATTTTTAGACATATCTAAACATTTGGTTCTACTTTAGCAAAAAAATTAAGATCATGTCTGAGATAAAGCTTACTCAATTTTCGCATGGAGCTGGTTGTGGCTGTAAAATTTCTCCTGCCATATTAGACAAAATTCTTATCTCTTCTTCCCCTGCACCGAATTATCCGCAATTATTGGTTGGAAATAGTAGTAAGGACGATGCGGCTATTTACGATATGGGCAATGGATCTGCCCTGATAAGTACAACAGATTTTTTTGTTCCAATTGTTGATGATCCTTACCAATTTGGAAGAATTGCAGCCGCAAATGCTATTAGTGATGTATATGCAATGGGGGGCAAACCAATTATGGCTTTAGCCATTTTAGGATGGCCAATTAATCAACTTTCGCCGGATATTGCTCAACAAGTCATAGAAGGTGGCAGAAGTATGTGCGCAGAAGCCGGGATTCCATTAGCCGGTGGACATAGCGTTGAAACAACCGAACCTTTGTTTGGCTTATCCGTAAATGGATTGGTATCAGTTCAACAGCTTAAACAAAACAATGCGGCTAAAGAAGGCGATGTGTTATTTCTTACTAAACCCCTGGGCGTTGGGATTCTCTCCACCGGTCAAAAAAAAGGTGTTTTAGAAGATGCAGATCTTCAAATATTAATAGCCCAACTAAATAAACTGAATAAAGTAGGCGAAGCAATGGGCGCTATTTCTGGCGTACATGCCATGACGGATGTTACCGGTTTTGGATTGATTGGACATTTGATGGAAATGGCCGAAGGCAGTAACCTAGGCGCAATAGTGAACTATAATAAACTGCAGATTTTAGACGCTGCAAAAAAATTACTGGCGCAAAGAATTGTACCGGATGCTACCTACAGAAATTGGAATGCTTACAGCAATGAAGTGGCTTTTGGTAAAGGAGTAGATGTAATGCAAGCCTTCTCTATTTTGCCTGATCCTCAAACAAATGGCGGTTTATTAATTGCTGCAGATCCTGCTGCCGTTAATGAAATTCAATCTGTATTTAGGGCATTTGGACTGGCAGATTTTATAGAGCCAATTGGTTGCATGACTAGTAAAGGAGACAAAAGAATTCAAGTAGAGGCATAAGCCATTAAAACACCATATTCCCTTTGTTTTTGATTTGCTCATTGGTTAATTCAACAACCATTTGAACTCCATGCATATTGCGTACGATTTGTTTAATCCAATTGCACTTTTCTTCGTCAACCATTTCATGTTTCATCAACCATAAAAAATCCATGTGCTTAAATTCCGGCAACAAATATTCACCATCAAATTGGTTTTGATATAAATAATGTATCAGGTTGGTATTGGGTTCTTTATATTGATACACAGAAAAATAATAGCTTCTGCCTTTTCGTTTTAGTACAATTTCAATCTCAGGATTTAGCCTGAAATTAAAGCCCAGCTTATTGTTGAGCAGTATACAAAATTGATAGTTTTTGGTGGCTCCGGTAATCCCCAGTAATCTGGTTTCTTCAAAAAAACCATCATTCATCTCCTCAACATCAAGCCTTAATTTCATTTGATTGGTATTAAAATTCTATGTCAAACTTCATTTCTTCCTTTACCCTTTTTATTATGAGCGTAGTTTTATCGCCCTTCTTAAATTTTGAAAGTGTTTTCATGTAACTGTTAACATCTACAAATTTATACTCCCCCATTTGCAATAAAATATCACCGGCCTGTAAGCCAATTTTTTGAGCCAATTTACCCGGGCTCACTCCATCGGCTCTAACACCTGTTCCACTATACCCATAATCAGGTAAAATTCCCAGACTTACCGTAAACCGTGTACTCTTACCCATTTGTTGTTCTGCTGTTTTGGTAAAAGGCAACTTACCTTGATCATTAGCCTGTTCTATTATTTTATATACCATTCTGATGATGTCTTTCTCTCCACTGTAATTGATTTTGTCCCAGTCGTCTGAAACCTTGTGATAGTCTGCATGACTTCCGGTGAACATAAACAGCACCGGTATATCTTTTCTATAAAAACTTGCGTGATCGCTTGGTCCACTTCCTGCACTATCTATTTTTATTAGTAATGGCCCTGCAACAGCTGGTACAATAGAGCCCCATACAGGTGAAGTGCCATATCCGCCTACTGTTAACTTATGGCTGGTATCATATCTGCCCACCATATCCATATTAATCATATAGTTGGGATTGATGTTTGTTGTAGGATTTTCTATCCAATATTTACTGCCAAACAAGCCTAATTCTTCTCCTGAAAAATTAATGATCAGGTAATTATTATTGGATGGCGACTTTTTAATGAGCAGTCTTGTTAATTCAATTAATGCTGCCGTTCCACTTGCATTGTCATCTGCCCCATTGTGAACTGTGTTAAATGTGTCTAACGCGTTTTTATCTTCTCCAAAACCTAAATGATCAAAATGTGCACCCAGTATAACGGTATGGGTAGCATTGTTATTGATGTATCCAACTACATTTCTTGCAATTCTCGACTTATTACTCATCCCCACATTCAATTCAACAGGAATGGTTGCAGTAAAATCAGGTAAATATTTTTTTAACCCTTTTTGCGTTAAGTACACTACCGGAATAGATAAATTAGTTGTTTTATCGTTTTTGTTAAACTGTACATTATCTATTGCGTTGGAGCTGTTATACAAAAACAAGGCGGTGGCTTTTTTGGTAGCGGCTTTGATTGCTTCACTTTTTATGGCCTCTTCCATATCAAAATGTGGATTGGTTTTGTTTTCTTCCAACAAGTCGGCCACATCTTTAAACCAGGGCTGATTAAATTCATTTAAAGCCACTGCAGGCTTAGCTTTAATCGATGTAGCAGCACTAAATGCCAATGGGAAATAATCTTCATTAAGTTGCAATGTTTTCCCTTCAATTCTTAGAAAGGTAGTGGCATCTATTTGCTTGCCCTCGTTGATTTCAAATTCCTGAACATATCCTCCCTTATTGCCCTTAGGCGCTAAACCCAGTTTTTTGTATTGTTCAATGATATACTCCATCGCCATTACCTCCCCTTTTGTTCCTGCTCTACGCCCTTCTAAAGCATCATCTGCCAAATAGCTCACATGTTTCTGTAAGTTGGCAACCATCAGCACGTTTTCTTTTTCTTCTGCCTTACGCAATTTACGCTTAGATTGCGCGGAAATAATAAAAGGTACAAAAAGCAAAAGGGCAGTTAATTTTTGCATAATCTTCATTTAAACTACAAAAGTAAGGTAGAAAGTATATTCTCTTCCCAATCTCGTAACCTAATCATATGCGTACCCCCTACTTTTGTGACATTGGCAGCAGCAAAATTTCATATAGCACTTGTAGGTAACCCAAATAGCGGAAAGACTTCGTTGTTTAATGCCCTTACGGGTCTGAATCAAAAAGTAGGTAATTTTCCGGGTGTTACTGTTGATAAAAAGATAGGGTTTTTCTCTGTTGAAGAAAACAACGATACCGAACTGATTGATTTGCCCGGCACTTATAGTCTTTATCCTCGCAGAACGGATGAAAGAGTTGCCTATAAAGTATTAATGGGAGCGGATGTAGACGTTCAGCCCGATATGGTTTTGCTGGTGGCGGATGCCAGCAACTTAAAAAGAAACTTACTGTTTTGTAGTCAGATAATAGACCTGAAAATTCCAGTACTATTAGCGCTTACTATGAATGATTTGGCTGCTAAAAAGGGAATTAAAATAGATATTGAAGGATTACAAGCCGAATTAGGTATTCCGGTAGTTGCCGTTAATCCTAGAAAAAATAAAGGTTTAAGCGAGTTAAAAAAAGCGATACTGGCGCTCACTTTAACCAGTAGAGAGGTTTGTAGCCAGGTAGTTGATTTTATTGATGTGGGTGAATTAGCACCTACTGCTATTGAAGAGGTGAGGGACTTATTACCTGAATTAAGTAAATATGCAGCTTTACACCATCTGATTAATTATGAAGACATAGCTGCTACAATTGATCATAAAAAAATACAAGCAATAGTTGCTAGTAATCATTTCAATGCTACCAAAACACAAGCAGAAGAAATTATGCAACGCTACACACATATTCGGCAAATTATGCTGAACAATGTGGTTGAACCCGGACCATTAGATAAAAAAATGTTCAGTGATAAACTCGATAATGTATTGTTACACCGTATTTGGGGTAACGTTATTTTAATTACTGTGCTGTTTTTATTATTTCAGAGTGTTTTTCTTTTGTCGAAATTTCCAATGGATGGCATTGAATGGTGCTTCACCCGTGCGAGCAGTTGGCTATCTGCACAATTACCCGAAGGTTGGTGGAGCGATTTGTTGATAAATGGAATTGTTGCCGGACTGGGTGGCATCATGGTTTTTATTCCGCAAATAATGATTTTATTTGGCATTATAACCATGCTGGAAGACAGTGGCTATATGGCTCGTATCGGATTCTTAAGTGATCGGCTCATGCGTAAAGCTGGTTTAAATGGCAAAAGCGTAATGCCCATGATCAGCAGTTTTGCCTGCGCTGTTCCGGCCATTTTAAGCGCACGTAATATTGAGAATAAGAAAGAACGCCTTTTGACCATACTGGTAACGCCTTTAATGAGTTGTAGTGCACGCTTGCCAGTATATACTATTTTAATTGCACTGGTAATTGATGATCGCTATTATTTTGGTTTTTTGAGTTTGCAGGGGCTGGTTATGATGGGTCTTTACTTTCTGGGAACCTTTATGGCGCTATTGATGAGCTTTATATTTAAATGGTTTATTACTATTAAAGAGAAAAGTTTTTTTATACTTGAATTGCCTATCTACCGTGCGCCGCGTTGGAAAAATGTTGCCATCACTATGGTAGAAAAAGCACGCATTTTTGTTACCGATGCCGGTAAGATTATCATGATCATCAGTTTAATACTTTGGTTTCTTAGCTCCTACGGCCCCGGTAATCAAATTAAACAGGTAGAAGAACAATATAATACGCTGATTAAATTATCCCCGCAACATACAGATTCTTTACATCGCCAGATGCTTGCGGAGCAGTTGAACCAATCTTATGCAGGAAAATTAGGCAAAGCAATGGAACCGGTTATTGCGCCACTGGGGTACGATTGGAAGATTGGCATTGCATTAATTACTTCCTTTGCTGCCAGAGAAGTTTTTGTAGGTACCATGGCTACCTTATACAGTGTAGAAGAAGATGACAATCAATCGCTCAGAGAAAAAATGCAATCTGCCACCCATCCGGATGGTGCTAAGATATATTCGCTACCCGCTGCTTTATCGCTGATGGTTTTTTATGTATTAGCCATGCAATGCATGAGTACATTGGCAGCGGTTAAACGTGAAACCAGGTCATGGAAATGGCCATTGTTTCAGCTTACCTACATGACGATATTGGCTTACGGTATGAGCTTTTTAGTATACCAGTTATTTAGCTGATATACTTTTTGTATAAGTAGTTGATTTACACAAAAAGTATATCAGATCCTTCATTTAAATTGAATCCCAGGCTTCTAAAATTTCTTCTGTATGATTTTTAGTGTTGGGCTTATCAATGATCTTTTTAATAATACCAGCCTCATCAATTAAAAAAGTAGTACGGGTGGTACCCATATAGGTTCTGCCCATAAATTTTTTCTCGCCCCATAAATTGTATTTATCTACAATTTTTTTGTCTTCATCAGAAACTAAAGGAAAAGGTAATGCATATTTCTCTTCAAACTTTTTATGGCTTGCAACACCATCTACGCTTACGCCTACTACCTGAAACCCCTTTTTAATCAAAGCTTTGTGGTTGTCTTTTAAATTACAAGCCTGAGCCGTACATCCCGGAGTATCATCTTTCGGGTAAAAATATAAAATGACCTTTTGTCCTTTAAAATCTGCCAAAGAAATGGGTTTTCCATTCTGATCTGTCGCCTTAAATGCTGGCGCTTTACTTCCTTCTTTTAATACTGCCATGTTGTTTTTTTTGTTTAATACACCCTGTTTGGCGTTATTCTATAATTTTAACCGGCTATTTGCCGTTCACGCCTTACATTTGTGCAATTTATTCAAATATCATGCCCAAAGATCTGTCAATTTCATCTGTTCTTATCATAGGATCCGGTCCAATTATCATCGGTCAAGCCTGTGAATTTGATTATTCCGGCTCTCAAGCTGCCAGAAGCTTGAGAGAAGAGGGGATAAAAGTAATACTTATCAATAGTAATCCGGCAACAATTATGACGGATCCCATGATGGCAGACAAAGTTTATCTTCTGCCATTAACGGTTGAAAGTATTGAACAAATACTTTCAGAAAACCAAATTGATGCTGTTTTACCGACCATGGGCGGACAAACTGCCCTTAATCTTTGTAAGGAAGTAGATGAATTGGGTATTTGGGAAAAATACAATTGCCGACTAATTGGGGTGGATGTAGCGGCCATCGATACGGCCGAAGACAGAGAGAAATTTCGTCAGTTAATGGTAAAAATTGGCATGGCAGTAGCCCCGAGCCGTGTTGCTAACAGCTTTTTAGAAGGTAAGGAATTTGCCCAACAAATTGGTTTTCCATTGGTAATCAGACCCTCATTTACCTTAGGCGGAACCGGTGGTGGCTTTGTGCATACTAAAGATGATTTAGATGCAGCACTGGATAGAGGATTAAAAGCCTCTCCCATTCATGAAGTATTGGTGGAAAAGGCAGTACTAGGCTGGAAGGAATATGAATTAGAACTATTGAGAGATTGCAATGACAATGTGGTAATTATATGTACGGTAGAAAACCTAGACCCAATGGGTGTGCATACCGGTGATTCTATTACGGTTGCACCTGCCATGACATTAAGCGATACCGCTTTTCAGGAAATGCGTAACAAAGCCATTTTAATGATGCGCTCTTTAGGCAATTTTACCGGTGGCTGCAATGTACAGTTTGCCATAAATCCTGAAACGGAAGAACTTATAGCAGTAGAAATTAACCCGAGAGTGAGTCGCTCATCGGCTTTGGCATCAAAAGCTACCGGCTACCCAATTGCCAAAATTGCTGCAAAACTAGCTATAGGGTATAGTTTAGATGAGTTAAAGAATCAAATTACTAAAACCACATCCGCATATTTTGAGCCTGCTTTAGACTATGTTATCGTAAAAGTTCCACGCTGGAATTTCGATAAATTTAAAGGAGCGAATGATACACTTGGTTTACAAATGAAGAGTGTAGGTGAAGTAATGGCCATTGGCAGAAGCTTTAAAGAAGCATTACAAAAAGCTTGTCAGAGTTTAGAAAATGGCGCAGTTGGGTTAGGATACTATGGTAAAAGCTTAATGAAAAGCGATGAGTTGGTAGAATATATTAAAACACCGAAATGGGATCGTATTTTCCGAATTAAAGATGCATTAATGCAGGGTTCTACGGTAAAATCTATTGCCCAGGCTACCGGAATAGACAGGTGGTTCTTATACCAAATTCAGGATATCTGCAATATGGAAAAAGATATAGCGCAATACAATTTACAAACCATACCAGATAGCCTGCTCAAA
>CANHJH010000124.1 GCA_947460365.1 Sphingobacteriia bacterium
CCTACAGTACCCGGCTTATTGAGTAATAATGGTTGCCCTGCAAATGTGCCGGTTATAAATCTTGCAACTACAGACCAAGATATACTGCAAAAGAAAATCATACCGGGAAAAGACACTACTTTATTTGTAATACATTTTGATGATTACAAATACGACCTAAATGTTTCATTCAAAATTTTAACCCGATTAAAAGATACACTAATTGCAAATCAGTTATACCATTGTATTATTACCGGGCATTCCGATAATGAAGGAGATGATGCCTTTAATAAAAAGCTCTCGCAAATGAGGGCACAAATGGTAGCCACTTATTTAAGCAGCTATTATGTTGAACCAAGTCGCATTGCAGTTATTTCTTTAGCAAATAGCCGGCCTGCAATCAAAACTCAGGATAAAGACTTCGTTTGGATGAATAGAAGAGTAGAAGTAAAAATATTTAAACCACAAAAAAAGTAGCAGCTTTATAACAGCGATGAAAAATTTTTGCTTCTACATATTATTTACACTCCCCCTCATTTTTATTAGTTGTAAAAAAAATGATGGGCCTACTATGGTGCCCAATCCTCCCTATTTATTGAAAGGAGAAATGTCTGCATTTTATATGAACTATAATGTTAATCAAATTCGGGCACAAGTAACATTAAGTTGGACGGATTCATCTAAATCAACAGTGGGCTATAAAATTGAAAGAAAATCAGACATATCCGGATTTAAAATTGTTGGAGCAGTGAGTGGTTACAATACTACTTATAAAGATTTTGATTTAATGGTGAACAATGTTTACACCTACCGAATCTCCTCCTATAATGGAATTGGCACTTCAGAAAAATATTCCAATGAAATAAATTTAGTAACTGCCTTTGTACCTAAAATTGCTACAAAACCTGTTTCCGATATTTCCGGAATTAGTGCAGTATGCGGTGGTGAAATAGTAGATGATGGTGCTGCAGTTATTACCGAAAAAGGAGTTGTGTGGGATACTTTGCCTAATCCAACTATTAACCTGTCAACAAAAACTACAGAGGGAAATAGTATAGGTGCTTATTTAAGTACATTAACCAACCTGAAAGAATACACCAAATATTATGTAAGAGCATATGCTACCAACCGTTCGGGTACTGGTTATGGAGAAGTGCTTTCATTTACTACGAATGATATTAATATTAAAAAAGACCTGATTGTACATTATCCATTTAATGGAAGTGCCGGTGATAGCAGCGGCAATGGCTATCATGGAACAGCTAATAATACCGGGTTGTTTGAAGATAGATTTTTAAAACTCAATAGATCGTATAAGTTCGACAACTATTCTAGTTTTATTACTGCTCCTTTGCTAAAACTGTTGAATTACAAACAGCAACTAACTTTTTCATTTTGGATTTATTCAGATTATTTATTTCCGCTTTCTCCGGCCGGCATTTTTTCACATTGGTTATCTACCGGTAATCCCGCAGCTTCAGTTGGAATAAATATTGGTTTAAATGGATCTAATACCCCCAATCCGCTTGCTGTTGTTGTTAAAATGAGTAATACCGGTTCTGCTATGTCTGCCGGTAATATACTAAAGCCATGGGTTTGGCAGAATATAACCATCTTATATGATGGGTTAAAAACCAATCCGGCCGATAGGTTGGTATTATATGTAGATGGTGTAAACAAAGGAAGCTTTGGAAATAATGATATACCCGTATTTACGAATAATATTGCTAATGCCACTATGCTTGGTGCAACAACTGGTGTTAATGGTGGATTAAAAACCAATTATTTTAAAGGTGCAATGGATGATTTTAGAATTTACAATAGAATATTACCGCTCAAAGAAATCGAATTCATAGCCCGTCATTAGGGCAGATAATTTATTTTTTTGCATCGTACTTCAGCAACTTTATTTTCATAATTGCAAACGCTACGTAAACCGTTGGTGAAAATAAAAACATATCTATCGTTATAAAAAAATTGAAAACATCTATATCCAAATTTTTTGCATAAAAGCGGATAAATGTTCCAATCAACGAAACTCCTGCGCCAATTATGTATAGGTATTTCCATGATTTGGCCAACCAAAAAACAGTAGGATTCACAGGGCCGATATGAAACTTGCCGGTGTAATAGATTACTGCAAAAAAAACAACTTTAACTAAAAAACCTTCCGGACGCGAAAAGGGTTTAATGCTATAAGTAATATTAAAGCAAGCATAGGCAATAAAAATGAACACTATGCCAATCCAGAAAGGCAATGTTTTGGTAGGATTAAAGTGAAGCTGCATTGGTATCCTTTTTTTCTTGAGCAAACCAATACCATAAAACCATCATCACTGCATACAACACAAAATTGAACAGAAAATGATGGGCAAAATCAAACAATAAACTGTTTTGTATTTTAAGCATTGCCAAACCACAGCAACGCAAAACGTTTGCACAGTGAATAAGCAAGCTGCCACCTGCTATAAAATATATCTTTCTTTTTATAGGAGCAGGAATAGCTATTATTAATGCAGCATAAAGCAAAATCAGCTCAAGCCCATTGCATTTGTCGGCTATAATTAATTTACTGTTATTTTTAAAAAAAATAGTGTCGTGCAATATATCCCACTCATAGCTGTATTCTTTTGACTGACCAAATAAATTCAAAACCCAAATGGTTTGCTTGCTGATTATATGTGTAAGTGGGGCATCAAAAATTCTGGGAGGTAAAACCAGTAAGTACACAATTTTCCAGATTACAATTAACAAAGTAATGGTAATGAAAAATTGTCTTAATACTTTAGGTATACTTTGAAGGTAGTTGAGTAGTTTTTTCACAGCAAGATTTAGGTTAATTCGTCGTAAAGTTAACTAATAATGAAAGAAAGATTTTTAATTTCACAATGCGCATCGTCCAAAAAAATAAATCTTTTGCAATTTAGATTGTAAGCGCATACACCATTTTAAATTCTTTTACTTAAATAATTATACACCAATCAATTTTTGCTCACCAATAAAAACAATATGTAAATAATAAATGTAATTAATTGATAAATAATTATATAGGATTAATAAATAATTATATTTTATTTCAAAAGAATTATGTATAAAATAAATAGCAATATATCACTACCTTTATAAACTTAAAAATCTTGAAATCCACAGCCAATAAAGATTTCACTTTTGGGTTTAATAATAAAGAACAATATCTTATGACAAGAAGTAAAGCTAAATTTATTGCGTTATTAACAATGGGAATGTTGCCCAAAGTTTTACTTTATGCCCAATTTGGTCCCACCCCTCCTCCTCCTGATCCAATTCCAGAGGAAACACCACCCAATTCTGAAAAACAAACTGTTCCGGTAGATGGTGGTATTGGATTGGTTCTTGCTGCAGGTGTGGCCGTATATTCTCGTAAAAAGTTAAATCAACATAAAAAAGAGAATGTAACAAATGGTAGTAATGAATAAATGTAGAGAACAACTGCACTGTTTATAAGCTTCATTCGGAAAGTCTTTTTGATTGTATTTTTAAAAACCCCCTGTGAAAAATTCTAATTACATTAAACTTGTATTTCTTATTGTCTTGTCATTGGCATTTTACAATGATGCTACAGCGCAAGAAACCACTTACTTTAACGTTGGATATATTGGTACAATTTCTAATAATTCAATGACGCTTACGCAAAAAGTGAATGGCAAAAACTTCAATTTCAAATTTTTTGACGCTAGCAATAACAACGTTACTGGAACGGTAACTTACCAAAATGCTTTGGGCGCAACTGTTTCCATGTCCGGACTTATCTCTAAAAAACAAAAAACAGGTAGTACACTTACTGCATTATATTTTGTTGATAATGCAACAACAACCTCTTATTTATTTATAGTACCCACTCATGAGTCTAAATTTAATACTACTACCCTACAAAGTCAGGGATTAGATGAGTCTGGTATCAATAGCGCTTTACTTGAATTATCTAGTACCCAAAGTACATTGCCGGTTGCAACTTTCACCAATCCAACGGTATTACAAAATGCCGGATATGCAGTGTTTATTTTGTCAATTACCAATTTAAATACCGGTTCCTGGAACTATTCAATTAAACCTACACTGGGAAATTCATCAGCTATTTTAGGTACAGACTATACCAGCACGGGATTATTGTATTCAGAAAATGGCACTACCTGGTCAAGCTTTACTTACGGCAACAAAATATCTTTTACAAATGATAGTTTACAAATTAAAGTGCCTATTATTAATCAGAATACTTCTCTAACCAACAAAGAATTCTATTTAACATCTGATACTATTACTGCCACTTCGGGTGCTGCTGTGTTAAATAAATTTGGTATTTATGGTACAGGTACTATTTTAGTGCCAACCATTACCACATCCGGCACTTTATCGGCCTTTTCTACTTGTAATGGTAATGCCTCCACAGCACAAAACTTTACTGTATCGGGCACCAACCTAATTGCAAATGTGGTAGTAACAGCACCTACCGGTTATGAATTAGCTACTACTCTGGGTGGTACATATACTTCAAGTATCTCTTTAGTGCCAACAGCTAATACTTTAACCAATTCACCGGTATATGTAAGATTATCCGCATCCGCAATAAATGGTGCCAGTGGTAATATTACGTTTTCATCAACTAATAGTGCATATACACCAACTATTGCTACAGGAACAGCCACTGTACATGCTCCACCTACTATTTCCGTACAGCCCGCTTCAGTAAAAATATTAACAGGCAATCCTATTAACTTAACCATTACTGCAACAGGGGTGTCTGCTTACGTTTGGAAAAAAAATGGAACAGTTATTTCCGAGGCAACTAATAATTCACATACAATAGCTGCTGCAGAATTATCCGATGCAGGATCTTATACTGTAACACTTTCTGGAACAAATATTGCTTGTGCTAAAGTTACTTCAACTGTTTCAGTTGTTGCGGTTACAGATACATTATATTCAAAATACTATGGTTCTATTACGAATCTTGAAATTTGGGGTGTAGAAACAGATGGTTCTGGAAATCAACCAACCTCTTTTATCAACAGAACTTCTCATGTATATCAATTGAGGAACAGGTCTTGGAATATGGTTAGTTTAGATCGTAATTTTACTATTGCCGGTACATTAGATCTATTGAACACTGAATTAACTGTTGCATTAGGCTATAACTTACAAGCAGGTAAAATTACCCGCACTTCAGGCGGAACGGGTGTATTGTTCACCGCTGGCAATTCAAGTATCGTGTTAACCGGTGTTGCTGGTGCCACTTCTCAATTGTATTTTAAAACAGAATCATTTCTAAAAGACTTAACACTGAATGCCGCTGCACCCGCTAACTTAAATTCAGCACTCTCTATTGTAGATAGTGGTACAGTTATTTGTGGCGCATTATTTTCAACCAATAATTATTTAACCCTTAAAAGTACTGTTGATGGAGATGCGAGTGTTGGACTAGGAAGCGAAAGCGGAGGATATATTACTGGTAATGTAAACTTAGAACGTTATATAGGCGCCAGTAGAGATTGGAGGTTGATTGGATTTCCTTTCTCTGGTGATTTAATGGCTAATACAATCAGTCCGTTTTTTACCAGCAACCTAGTATGTTATTGGTATGATGAATCATTGGATGACGGTAAATATGGCAACTCTGGTCCGGGTAATGCAGGTTGGGTGCCCTTTTCGGGTACAGCTACCACCCCTTACAGTAAGGGTTTATTACTTTTAGGAGGAAATAATTCCACCATCAACATAAGCAACGCATTGAAAACCGGTACACAAACCTTCTCATTAGGTTATTCAACCGGTAGACCAAACCGCGGATGGCATTTAGTAGCCAACCCATTTGCTAGTAAATTAGATTGGGATGTAATTGTATCCTTGCAAGCTAACAAAGGACAAAAAATTGCTAAAGCAATATACAGATGGGATCCCGCTGCTCAGGGCTATGCTTCTTATATTAATGGATTTGCCGCTGGTCGTCAATCTAATATCATCGAAAATGGGTCATCCTTTTTCGTGTCCTTATCAGAAGCTTCCGTATTAACTATATCAGAGTCTAGTAAAACTAATACTACTCCGGCTGGAAGATTGTTTGCCGTGCCTGAAAAAGGTCAGATTAAGAATTTTTCCAACGATGCAGCTGCACAAAGTATCATAAAATTACACCTGTATAAACAAGGCGAAACGTTAACTGATCAGGTAATTGTTCGTTGGGGTAATGCTGCAGACGTTACGGATGCATTTGATGTAAATTATGATGCATACGATATGGGCAGAAAAGTTGGTCCGGATTTAGGCCTTTTAGGTTCTGATAATGTGGTGTATTCTATATTCCACGGAAGTAAGTTGAAAAATTTCAACGAAGAAAATAGGGCATTAGCCTTAAATACCAATAGTTTAGAAGAAGGTAATGTATATGAAATAAAAACAGAATTGTTATCGCCTTTGGCCGGAGGCAACAAAGCATATATTTATGACAAATATACTAAGGAGTACACTGCCATTGAGTCAATAGTTAAGGCATACAGCTTTCAGGTAACCAACGATACATTATCTAAATCAGTTACCCGTTTTTTATTGGTATTTAATAAGCAAAAAGGTGCCGCATTAGAAGAGAATAATAGCATAGTTAAGAATGGTTTCAAGCTAATGGAGAATCCTTTAAGAGGAAATAACATCCGATTATTGGCAGGGAATGATTATTCCCGTGTAGCTTGGCAGATTATGGATAATAGTGGAAGAATGATTCATTCGGGTTATCTGAATGAAGTGAAGAAAGGTAGTATATATGCTATAAATGCATCAAAAGAAATTAATTCAGGTGTTTATTTAATAAGACTGAGTGGTGATTCGCAAGCACTGCCTACATTAAGGTTTATAAAATAAACTGATGCATAAATACGTTATTAAATAACCTTAATAATTAAATGGAAGTATTAAGCATATTCTGTGAATGATAAAAGTCAAAACAAGCTGAGGTTGTACATGAAGAAAAAGGTAGAAAAAAATACAATTGTATTATTATTCGTTTTGTTAAAAACTGTTGGGGCTATTGCGCAGGGAGGTCCAACCCCGCCTAATGTGTACGAACCACCATCGGAAGACATGGAAATGTATGATCCCAATGTAGTACCGGTAGATGGTGGAATCGGATTAGTATTAACAGCTGGTATTGCTTTTTATTCCAGAAAAAAAATAAAGGAGCAGCGAGAAAAGAATAAGACAGCTTAATTAACCAAGTAGTGTGTGAAGTTATATAAATGCATATAATCCGATGGCGAATAGTAATAGATCCATATCCTCTTTTTATAAAAATGTTTTTGCTATTTTATTGTTAGTCTGTGCAATAAATAGTGCACATGCTGCCCCTCCAATTACATACAGTGATAGCCTGAATATAATCCGACTAAGAGCCATTAAAAA
Organism: Sphingobacteriia bacterium; assembly: GCA_947460365.1. Classification (GTDB taxonomy): domain Bacteria; phylum Bacteroidota; class Bacteroidia; order Chitinophagales; family Chitinophagaceae; genus Sediminibacterium. Next base: position 7,405 of record CANHJH010000124.1, read on the forward strand.
AACTGCTCCGATGGATTCGGTTGATATTGGGTTGAGATGGGGGCCTGGTGGTTATTGCTATAATCCTACTGATACTTTTGACGCTGATTGTGATGCTGCTTATATGGGCAAAACTGTTGGCTTAGACATGGCATCAATCGATATGTTAGGCAGGTATTATGCAAATAATAATGGTACTACTTTATTAAATGCATCCTTAGAGCGCAGATCGGTTGCGCTACTTATTTTTAATTTAGTAGCCGGAAATAGTTATGCGTTTAAAATAAAAGCAGAATCGGCTTTAAAAGGAAATAATAAGTTGTACTTATACGATAGATTTACTAAAACCTATACGCAGATTGATGATGGGTCTGATCCTGTTAATCATTTGACAAACTATAATTTTTCAACTAC
>CANHJH010000125.1 GCA_947460365.1 Sphingobacteriia bacterium
TAACAGCTCGGCATTGCTTTTTAGTGCTTTAGCCAATTTAGACCGGCCATCTACTTTTTTATCTTTATAACTCACAACAAAAACTGTTGATGAAAGTGGATTTTCTACATAGGAATCTAATTTCTCCAAATCTTTCATATGTTGGGCTTCTTTCAGTAACACAACCTGCCGCTCCGCAAACATAGGATACCTTCTACAAGCATTAACCACTTCCGTCCAATCGGCATCTTTTCCATAAAAAATACTCAAATTAAAGCCGGCCTCGGCTTCTGAAATGATCTTCTTTTCTGCATAGTTTACAATAGTATCTATAAAGTAAGGCTCATCACCTTCTAACCAATAAACAGGTTTGAACACCCCCTTTTTCCAATCTTTTATGATTTTTTCTGCCGACATACCCCAAAGATGAATAAAAATTTGATTTGGCACGATTTTGGAACATCAAAACTTATTATTAACTTAACGTTTCAGAAAAAATAAATTTTATGTCATACCAAGATAGTGACCAAGGTTCAAAAGACAACCGCAAAGTAATTTATGGAGTTTTAATAGCTGCATTGCTCGGAACATGGGGCTATATATTTTATGATAAAAGTAAAACAGGTGAGCAGGTAAGTCAATTAGAGACTAAAATTGAGCATATAGACAGTGCAAGATTAGCTATTCAACAAGATTTCATGGACGTTTCTGCAAAGGCTGATTCATTAACTAAAGACAATCTTAAACTAGAAGGAGATCTGGCGCAAAAAAATAATGATATTCAGCAATTAAAAGGAAATATAAGTAGCATATTAAAAAAGAAAAATGCCTCAGAATCTGAATTAGCCGAAGCAAAAAGAATGATTGGTGAATTGAATGGCAAAATTGATGGATTGTTTGCTGAAATCGAACAATTAAAAGGTGAAAACATGCAGTTGAATAACGCAAACCAACAATTAAACAATGAAAAAACACAATTAACCAATGAAAAACAAGGTCTTGAGCAAAACTTAAATAAGACAAATATTGAAAAAAAGCAATTGGAAGATAAAGTTGATGTTGCCTCTACTTTAAGAGCTTCCAACATTGGCATTACGGCAATAAAGATTAAAAGTTCAGGTAAACAAAAAGAAACCAGTTCTGCTAAGCGAGCTCAACTTATCCGAATTACCTTTAATATAGACGAAAACAGAGTGACGCCTTCCGGCTCTAAAGAAATTTATGTAGTAGTAACTGGCTCCGATGGAGAGATTATTTCTGAAGGAACTAGTTTTTCTACCAGAGAAGAGGGTGTTAAAAAATATACCAGTAAGGTTACCATTAATTATGAACAAAACAAAGTAATACCCGTAAGTTTTGATTGGAAACAAGAAAAAGGATTTAAAGAAGGAAACTATAATATTGAAATATATAATAATGGATTTAAAATTGGACAAGGGTTGAAGACGCTAAAATAAACATAGCTTGATAATTTGTCCTTTAATAATAAAAGCAGCCTATACACCAGGCTGCTTTTATTATTAAAAATCAATACCTAATTTAGCTTAATAAAAGTATGATCCATTTTTTTGCTGGTCAGATTAATACGTCTGGTAAATATTTCGGTTAGTTTGTAAAATTTCAATATGTCTGTTTCAAACCTTTATAGTTGGAAATCATTTTTGTTTGCCATAGCTATTGCAATAGTCAGTGGCACCATTTTTTATTCTCAATATGTTGCTAGGCAAATTGCCTCTGATGAAAGAAGAAATGTGGAAGCTTGGGTGGAAGCAGAAAAGGCAATATTGAATGCAGACAATAGTACGAATATAAATCTTGCATCAAAAATTTCTTCCGAAAATAAGGGAATTCCAATTATAGAAACCAATGAGCAAGATATTCCAACCGGTAATTTTATTAACTTAGATTCTTCGGACGTTACAACGGATAAAAACTTTCTGTCGAAAAAATTGAAAGAATTTAAAAACTTCAATAATAATCCTATTGTTTTAGTACTTCGAGAAAATCCATATATAGCAAATAAATACTATTATGGAGAGAGTAAACTATTAAAGGAAGTAAAATGGTATCCTATAGTTCAGCTGGTTGTTGTGGCATTGTTTTTTTTGCTAGTATATATATTATTACAAACTCAATATAAAAGCTCTCAAAATCAATTGTGGGCATCCATGGCTAAAGAAACAGCTCATCAATTGGGCACACCTGTCTCCAGCCTAGAGGGTTGGTTAGAAATATTAAAAGAAAAAAAAGAGTATGAAAGTATCGTACCTGAAATCAGTAAAGATATCAATCGCCTGCTATTAATAACTGATCGTTTTGGGAAAATTGGTAGTACCCCACAATTATCAATGCATAATCCCATTCAACTTGTAAGTTCAGTTGTAGAATACATGAAAAAAAGAAGCAGTGAAAAAATAGTTTTCACTACTGATACAGCTGATTTAAATGAGTTGAAAATTAAATTAGTTCCAACACTTTTTGAATGGGTTTTTGAAAACTTGCTTAAGAATGCATTAGATGCAATGGAAGGAAAAGGATCCATTCATATAGGATTTCATCGACATCATAAAGAACTGATGATGAATATTACAGATACAGGTAAGGGAATTGCAAAGCAAAACATTCAGCATGTTTTTAAAGCCGGATTTACTACTAAAAAAAGAGGTTGGGGTATTGGATTATCTTTAAGTAAAAGGATTATTGAACAATACCACAATGGTAAATTATTTGTAAAGCAAAGCGAACTAGGAAAAGGAACCACATTTACTATTATTTTGCCTATTCAATAAATTTAACCAATCACTACTGCACCCAACGCCGGTAAATGAATGGTTAGCTTGTAACAATTTGAAGGCTTATCTACCAGCTCGCTTTTTATAGAAGGATTATACACATCTCCTGTGCCCCAAAACGCTTTGTTATCACTATTAAAGAGTTCTGTCCATTTGCCTTTTCCATGTACATATACTTCCCAATTCTGACGAACTACCGGAGTTACATTTAATAAAACAATTACATCATTTTCAAGTTTTAAACCCTTTCTTTTATAAACTAAAACCGATTCACTTCTATGATTTAAATCAACCCATTCGAAACCACCTGATTGAAATTGTTTTTCATACAAGGCTGGCTCAGACTTATATAATTCATTTAACTTTTGGACACAATATTTCATTCCCCCATGGCTTGGAAATTTCAGTAAATCCCATTGCAACTCACTTTTATAATCCCACTCATTGGTTGCGCCAAATTCATTCCCCATAAATAAAAGTTTTGCGCCAGGGTGTGTATACATATAGGTATAAAGAATTCTTAGATTAGCAAACTTTTGCCATTCATCTCCGGGCATTTTGTATAACATGGGGCTTTTGCCATGAACCACTTCATCGTGACTTAAAGGAAGCATAAAATTTTCATCATAGAAATACATCATACTGAATGAAAATTTATTTTGATTGAACTGCCTTAAAATAGGATCCAACTTAAAATAATCAAGTGTATCGTGCATCCATCCCATCATCCATTTCATACCAAATCCTAATCCATCTTCAAAAGTAGGCTTGCTTATTTTAGGCCAGTCGGTAGCTTCTTCTGCAATAGTTTGGATATCAGGAAAATCTCTGTACAAAGTTTCATTCAGGTCTTTTATAAATGCAATTGCCTCCATATTTCCATTGCCTCCGTATTCATTGGCTTCCCATTGACCTTCTGTTCTACTGTAATCTAATCTCAACATAGAACTTACGGCATCTACTCTCAACCCATCGGTATGAAATCGGTCACACCAAAATCGGGCACTACTGATTAAAAAAGATTTAACTTCTCCTCTTTTATAATTAAAAATATAAGAATTCCAATCCGGATGATAGCCCTTACGCATATCGGCATATTCATAGGTATGGGTGCCATCAAACATAAATAATCCATGTGCATCATAAGGAAAATGTGATGGAACCCAATCAAGAATAACCCCTATACCAGCCTGATGAAACGCATCGACCAAGGCTGCATATTCTTGGGGCGAACCAAACCTAGAAGTGGGCGCAAAGTAACCAGTTCCCTGATAGCCCCAGCTTCCATCAAATGGGTGTTCCATAACCGGCATAAATTCAACGTGTGTAAACCCCATTTCTTTTACATAAGGTACCAGTCTCTCCGCTAATTGTACATATGAATTATAAGACTCCTCATCATGTTTATTCGGACGCATCCAACTGGCTAAATGCACTTCATAAACTGAATAGGGAGCATGGAGTGCATTGTTTTTTTTGCGGTGCTTCATCCAATGATGATCTTTCCAATCATAATCTGTTTGCCAGGTAATTGAGGCAGTAAATGGTCTTTTCTCACAATAGTGTGCAAATGGATCGGCTTTATCTAATTGAACTCCATTGTAACCATGAATATGGTATTTATATGCTTCGCCACCATGTAAATTAGGTATAAACCCTTCCCAAATACCGGAGTTATCTTTTCTAACCTTTAGGGGGTGAGTAAACTTATCCCAATCATTAAAATAACCCGTTACAGAAACAAATGTTGCATTAGGTGCCCAAACTGCAAAATAGGTTCCCCAAGTATCTGACACCTCAATTTGTTTATTACCAAAATAATTGTATAAGCTATAATGAGTTCCCTGTTGAAAATTAGTAACATCTTCGTCTGTAAAAAGTGAATAGTTCCAAACAGCTTGATTGGTGTCTACAAAATGAATATGTTCATACTTTTTAGCCATATTGGTAACAATTGATTAGTGAGCGCCTTAAGTTGAAAAACTTAAACAATAAAATTTAACGAAGTTTTATACTAGTGAATATGCATTCTTTATAAATATGAATGAATTTACGAAAAAATTAAAAATAAACCGAATATAATTGCTGCGATGATTAGACATACGTTAATCACTTCTCTGTTTTTATTGTCATGCGTAACACTCAAAGCGCAACTAACTGGAGTAAAAGGTCAAATAACAGACAAAATAAATAACGAAAACCTACCAAATGCAGTAATTGCATTATTAAATCCATCAGATACTTTTTTAGTAAGATATACAAGAGCCCAGAAGGATGGAAGTTTTGAATTAAATAATATCAGCGCGGGTAAATATTTAGTATTAGTGAGTTTCCCCAATTATGTAGACTACTTAGACACAATAAACATCGTTACAAATAAGGTAACAGCACTTGGGAAAATATTTTTACTAACAAAAGCAACTGTATTGCAAGAAGTAATTGTTAAACAAAGTATAAGTGCTATAAGAATTAAAGGAGACACTACAGAATATAAAGCCGATAGCTTTAAAGTAAGTGCCAATGCAGATGTACAAGAACTTTTAAAAAAAATGCCCGGCATACAGATAAACAGCAAAGGAGAAATAACCACACAAGGTGAAAAAGTTGAAAAAGTATTAGTAGATGGTGAAGAGTTTTTTAGTGACGATCCTGCGGTGGTAACCAAAAATTTAAGAGCCGATGCGGTAGACAAAATCCAGGCGTTTGATAAAAAAAGTGATCAGGCAGCTTTTACAGGAATAGATGACGGACAAAAAATAAAAACCTTAAACATTCAATTAAAAGAAGACAAAAAAAAAGGATATTTTGGGAAAGCAGAAGCCGGAAGTGATTTTGACAAATACAGATATGGGAAATTACTGGCTAACTCCTTCAAAGGCAAGCGAAAATTTTCGGGATACATAACAACCGATAATACAAAATATGAGTCTTTAGATTGGAATGAAAATAGAAATTATGCCGGGGATGTTAATACTACAACGGAAATGAATGAAGATGGAGGTATGATGATTTTTTCAAGCGGTGATGATTTTAATTGGGGAACAGGTTATCCAACATCTATAACTGGAGGTCTTCATTTCAGCAATAAGTGGAATAAAGACAAACAAAAAAGCAATAATACCTATCAATTTAATCAATTAGATTTAACGGGAGAAACAACCAATAAAACACAATACATATTACCGGATACCAGCTTTTTAAATACTACCAATCAAAACCAGGTAGCTTATAAAAAAAGAAATAAGTTTAATAGCATTTATGAATGGCAGATAGATTCAAGCAATTCTTTAAAGCTATCTATTAAAGGGAGTATAATAAATAGCCAAACAAATGTAAGTTATCTGGGGAGGTCAATTAGCGGTAATGATAAAATAATCAACGAGAGCAATAGACATACCAATAATGAAAGTATCAATCATTCATTTAATACTAATTTGCTTTGGAACAAGAAATTCAAAAAAACAGGAAGAACAATCTCAACTAATGTGGAATTTAATTTAACGAATACTGATGAAACAGGTTTTTTAATTGCAAACAATCAATACTTTGAACCTACAGGATTATTAAATCATATCGATTTACTTGACCAAAAGAAAATAAATCAGCAAAATGTTTTAACCATTAACTCCAGTATATCCTATACTGAACCGCTTTGGAAGAATACATTTCTCGTTTTAAATTACAAATCAAATATCAACAAAAATAATTCCGATAAAACAACTTATGGCAAGTATGGTCTTGATAAATACGAAAACATTGTAGATTCATTCAGCAATCACTATAACTACAATTCAATAAGTAATACAGGAAGCATTAATTTAAAATACAATAAAAAGAAATTCAATTTTTCTGTTGGTAGTGGATTTGGAAATGTAGTTTATACCTTAAATGATATCAAAAGCAATACTACCAGATCTGTACAGTTTAACAGACACATGCCATCCATTAACTTTAATTATACCCCTAAGCAACAAAGAAAAATAAACTTCAGTTATAGCGGAAGTACACAAAATCCAACCCTGCAGGAAATACAACCCATTTTCGACAATATAGACCCATTGAATTTAATCATAGGAAATCCGGAATTAAAACAATCGTTCACTAATAATTTTCAATTTAGAGCCAGCGATTACAAAGTATTCAAGAGTCGTTATATTGGAATCAGAGGAAATTTTAAACAAACTAACAATGCCATTTCAACTTTTACTAAAATAGACCAATTAGGAAGAAGGGTTACTCAATCAATTAATGTGGATGGTAATTACAGCATGAATGGCGCATTGGATTATGGAATGGAAATTGCTCCTTCTGTGAATATTGGAGTGAATATCGGACCTAAAAGAGAACAATATGTAAATAAAGTAAATGATTTTAACAATATCACCTTAATCAATGCATTCAGTATTGGACTAAATTCGGGATACTGGGGTGATAAATGGATAAATTACTGGATGAATATTGAAGCAAACAATAATCAGTCTAAAAACTCCATACGACCAGATATCATTACTAAATATTGGTCCTTTAACTGTTATGGTAATATTCAATTTAAGTACAAAAAAATAAAAACATATATTGACTTGAACATCGAAGCAAATATTTTTGAGAAAACCGCAGCGTTTACCAAACAACAAGATGTGTATATACTAAATAGTTCCATTAGAAAAATAATTTCTAAAAATGATCAATGGGAAGTTAAGCTATATGTAAATGACATCCTAAAGCAAAACAAAGGGATCAACAGAAATATCAACAGCAATTTCATATCAGAAACTACCAACAATATCATCCAACGATATGGCCTGTTATCTGTTATTTGGAATTTTAGTAAAAATGGGAACCCATCAGAATTTTAGTACAAACAAATCAATTAAATTTTATACAATGAAATATTTGCTGTTATTTCTTTTATGCAATTTACAAATAGTATTATTTGCTCA
>CANHJH010000126.1 GCA_947460365.1 Sphingobacteriia bacterium
TAAGTGAATTCAATAAAATTTTACCCATTTTAATTCATGGTGATGCCTCTGTTGCCGGTCAAGGTATCGTATATGAAGTGCTCCAAATGTCTAATTTGCGTGGATATTATACCGGAGGCACTATTCATTTTGTAATTAATAATCAAATTGGTTTTACTACCGATTTTGATGATGCTAGAAGTGCTGTATATGCTACCTCCGTTGCTGCGATGGTTCAGGCACCCGTATTTCATGTAAATGGAGACGATGCCGAAGCGGTAGTTAAATGTGCCGAAATAGCCACCCGCTATCGTCAGGAATTCAATAGCGATATATTTATTGATATGGTGTGTTATCGCAAACATGGTCACAATGAAGGCGATGATCCAAAATATACTCAACCACAGCTTTATGCTTTAATTGATCAACATAAGAATCCTAGAGAAATTTATACCGACTATTTACTAAGTAATGGGGAAGCAGATGCTAAAGATCTTGCCAAGGAAATGGAACAAAAATTTTGGGCAGATTTACAAGCTCGTTTAGACGAAATTAAACAAAATCCGCTCCCTTATAAATATCAGGCTCCTGAACTGGTATGGAAATCAATGGGAAAAGCTGCACCAGAGAGTTTTCATACTTCTCCTGATACCACCATCCCCAAAAAAACGTTCGAATTGTTGTTCAATGGGCTAATGAAATGGCCGAATGACTTCAAGCCATTGAAGAAAATCGAAAAACTTTTATCCGATAAAGTAAAATTGTTGGAATCTGATGGTAAAGTAGATTGGGCTACCGCAGAGTTAATGGCCTATGGTTCTTTATTAATAGAAGGGAAAATTGTTCGTATGAGCGGACAAGATGTTCAAAGAGGAACATTTAGTCACCGTCATGCTATACTTAGAGATGAAGCAACCAATAAAGGGCATAATCGCCTTAACCACTTTCAGGATAATCAGGAAAAATTTAGAATTTACAATTCATTATTAAGTGAATATGGTGTGCTGGGATTTGAATATGGTTATGCAATGGCCAATCCCAATGCCTTAGTTATTTGGGAAGCTCAGTTTGGCGATTTTTGTAACGGCGCCCAAACCATGATCGACCAGTTTATTTCTGCCGGTGAACAAAAATGGCAGCGTCAAAACGGTTTAGTAATGTTACTTCCTCATGGTTACGAAGGGCAGGGCCCCGAACACAGTAGTGCCAGAATGGAGCGATTTTTACAAATGTGTGCCGAATTAAACATGGTAATTACCAATATAACCAGCGCAGCCAATTTCTTTCACTTACTAAGACGCCAACTTGCATGGGATTTCAGGAAACCGCTGATAAACTTCTCCCCTAAAGTGAACCTAAGAAGCACTGCAACATATAGTGCAGTCGAAGACTTTACCAAAGGTGGGTTTAAAGAAGTTATTGATGATGTATTTGTCGCTAAAGCTGCAGAAGTTACCAAGATATTACTTTGTACTGGTAAACTCTATTTCGAATTAGCTGAACGCCAGATTAAAGACAATAGAAAAGACGTTGCAATAGTTCGATTAGAACAAATCTATCCATTGCCTGTTAAACAGTTAGAAGCCTTGAAAGGAAAGTATAAAAAAGCGGTATGGCATTGGGTTCAGGAAGAACCTGCTAATATGGGCGCAGCGGGCTTCTTACAAATGAATTTAACAACTATTCCGTTTAGTGTAATTAGTAGGAGTGCAAGTGCTGCAACTGCTACCGGCTACGCTAAAATACACGCAAAAGAACAAGCGCAAATTATTGAAACTGCATTTACTATTTAATGCATTAATCATTTATCTACCAGTAGAAAAAAAATATTATGATCGATATCAAAGTACCAACAGTAGGAGAGTCAATAAGTGAGGTAACCTTATTAAAATGGACCAAGAAAGATGGTGAATGGGTGGAAAGAGATGAAGTGATTGCTGAATTAGAAAGTGAAAAAGCCACTTTTGAAGTGAATGCAGAAAAAGCCGGCATACTCACTACTATTGGTAAAGAAGGAGATACGATACTCATTGGCGATGTATTAGCTAAAATAGATGAAACGGCTAAAAAGCCTGAAGGTGCAGTAACAGCAGCTGCTCCAAAAGAAGAACCCAAAAAGGTTACTGCCAATGAAGCACCTGTAACAAGTGTTGCCAATGATGTAAAAGCTTCTCCTGTTGCATCTGCCATGATTGCGGATAGAAAAGTTAATACTAACGAAATTAAAGCATCTGGTGTGGGTGGTAAAATTATGAAGCAAGATGTTTTGCAAGCTATTGCCAACCCCGGTAAAAAAGTATTTGCAGCAGGTAGTGATTTGTTTAGCAGAAATGTGCGCAATGAAAAAATGAGTGCACTTCGCAAAACCATCAGCAGAAGACTAGTAGAATCTAAAAACACTACAGCTATGTTAACCACTTTTAATGAAGTGGATATGACTCGAATAATGGAAACCAGAAAAGCTTTTAAAGATAAATTCAAAGAAAGTCATGGGGTTAACCTGGGCTTTATGAGTTTCTTTGCTAAAGCTTGCGCCATTGCTTTAGGAGAGTGGCCTTCCGTAAATGCTTATATTGATGGCGATCAAATTCTTTATCACGATTATGCCGATATAAGTATTGCCGTTAGTACTCCAAGAGGGTTAACCGTTCCGGTGATTAGAAACGTAGAAAGCTTAAGCATGGCTGAAATTGAAAAAGCAGTGTTGGTGCTAGCCGGAAAAGCGCGCGACAGTAAATTAACTGCCGAAGAATTACAAGGCGGAACTTTCACCATTACCAATGGAGGTGTATTTGGAAGCTTAATGAGCACACCCATCATCAATATCCCACAGAGCGCTATTTTAGGCATGCATAAAATACAAGAGCGTCCAATGGCTATTAACGGACAAGTGATCATTCGTCCGATGATGTACATTGCACTTAGTTATGATCACCGCATCATTGATGGAAGAGAAAGTGTTAGTTTCTTAGTAAGGGTAAAAGAATTGTTAGAGAATCCTGAATTAATGTTGATTGGTAAAGATCCGGTGAAAGCCTTGTTGGAGCTGTAATTGAATGAAATATGCAAACCAATACGTAAAGTCCGCCATACAGCTTTTGCAAGCGTATGATGGTGCTGTTCCGCTTGCTGTATTTTTAAAAAAATATTTTGCTCAACATAAAAAATTTGGGTCTAAAGATCGAAAGCATATTGCCGGGCTTTGTTATAACTATTTTCGATTGGGGAAAGCTGCTCAGCAATTACCCATGGAAGAGGCAATTAAAATAGCGCTATTCTTATGCAATGATGCTCCAGGTATTTGGACTGCTCTATTTATTGAACATTGGCTAGCAAATTGGAGCACAAACCTCTCAGAAAGAATTTCTTTTGTAGTAGAAAATTATTCAACCTTTAATCAGAACAACGTATTCCCATTTGAACATCAGTTAAGTGCAGAAATAGCCGCAACTGCTTTTGCCCAATCTCACTTCATTCAACCCAATCTTTTTTTAAGGATAAGACCCGGTAAACAAAAAAAAATAATTGCTGCATTAACCAATGCAAATATTCCTTTTAATGAATTATCTGAAGGAGCAATTGAATTGCCTAATAGTAGTAAATTAGAGGAGATAATAATATTTGATCAGGATGCGGTTGTGCAAGATTGGAGTTCTCAGAAAGTGGGGGCGATGCTAAAACAAATTGATGCCAATCAAACCTTATCGGTTTGGGATTGTTGTGCTGCAAGTGGCGGAAAGTCCATCATGGCTAAAGATGTATTGGGAAATATTAACTTAATTGTTTCAGACATTCGCTCTTCAATACTGCATAACTTGTCTTTACGTTTTGAGCGAGCAGCCATTAAACAATACAAAAAGTTGGTAATTGATTTGTCTAATGACCAATTATTAAAAAATAAAATGGATTTATCGCTTCCTATGGCAGATTTGGTTATTGCAGATGTTCCCTGTACCGGAAGTGGTACCTGGTCTCGCACACCAGAGCAATTATTTTATTTTAGGGAGGAGCAGATAATAGCGTATCAGACTTTACAACAAAAAATCATTTCCAACATACTTCCTTCCGTAAAAGCAGGCGGATATCTGCTATATATTACCTGTTCCGTATTTAAAAAAGAAAATGAAGCAAATAGTGCATTTATACAAGAGCAATCTTCCCTGCAACTTGTTACACAAGGAGTGATTAAAGGATACACCAACCAGGCCGACACCATGTTTGCTGCATTATTTCAAGCAAAGTAAACTTCTTTCAATTAATTATTTATCCCAATATCAATTCACCTCTCCTGATAACACCACCTCCAATTACATCATTTCCCTCATAAAATACAGCACTTTGTCCGGGTGCGATACTTTTTACATTTTCAAAAAAACGGATGCGTAAACCATCTTCCGTATTATACAAATTACTTAATGCGCCTTTATCTTTATAACGGATTCGGGTAATGGCTTCCATACCATCGGTAATGGCATCGTATTTAATCCAATTCATTTTCCCAACCATCATATCGTTTTGTTCTAAATCGCTTTCATCCCCTAAAACAACGGTATTGTTTGCTGGATCAATAGCTGTTACATAAACTGGTCTGCCCATGGCTATTTCTAATCCTTTTCTCTGCCCTATGGTATAAAATGGATATCCTTTATGCTGTCCAAGCTTTTTGCCATTTTTGTCAATAAACCAACCCCCGGCAACCCGCTCTTCTAAATTATCTACTCTTCTTTTTAAAAATCCCCTATAATCATTGTCTGGTACAAAACAAATTTCATAGCTCTCACTTTTTTTGGCCAATTCGGGGTAGCCCAAATCTGATGCCATCTGCCGTATGGCTGATTTATGATAGCCACCCAATGGCATCATCGTTCTGCTCAGTAGTTCCTGATCCAATCCCCACAAAACATAGCTTTGGTCTTTGGTATCATCTAATCCTTTGCTGATAACATATCTGCCATTGGTGTGTTGCCTAACTTCCGCATAATGTCCGGTGGCAATAAAATCACATCCCAACGCATTGGCTCGCTTCAGCAGTGCCCTCCATTTTATATGGGTATTACACATTACACAAGGATTGGGCGTTCGTCCTGCTATATATTCATCTACAAAGTTTTCAATAACAAAATCACCAAACTCTTCTCGTATGTCTAAAATAAAATGTGGAAATCCATGGTGTACGGCAGCCTGACGGGCATCGTTAAAAGAATCTATATTACAGCAACCTGTTTCTTTGGAAGATCCACCGCTGGAAGCATAATCCCATGTTTTCATAGTGATGCCAATGACCTCATATCCCTCATGGTGCAACATAAGTGCCGCAACGGTACTGTCTATACCCCCGCTCATTGCAACCAACACTTTTCCTTTACGGCTCATTTTTTATCAATTTTATGCAAAATTAGAACAACTCCCTCTAAAATAACCCTAAAGCAGGGTGGAGGTAAGGATTAAATCTGTCGAAATGCGAAAAAAGCAGTTAAAAAAATAAAATAATGCGGTTTATACGCTTTTATCTTAATTTCATTTTTCAGATTTTTACAAAAAACAATTCTATGATCAAGTTGACAGCAATTGGTAATTTAGGAAGAGATGGGGTACTTAATACAGTAAGCGGTAAAAACGTAATCAATTTTACCGTGGCACATACAGAGCGTTATAAAGATGCCCAAGGGAATCAAAAAGACAAAACAATTTGGGTTGATTGTGCTTACTGGACCGAAAGAACCGGGATAGCACCCTATTTAAAAAAAGGAACGCAAGTATATGTAGAGGGGCAACCTGAAGTAAGAACCTATACAAATAAGGAAGGCGTTCATGGGGCTACACTCTCATTAAGGGTGTCTAGTGTTCAGTTACTGGGTGGAAAATCTAATGATTCGGGCACTAATGTGGACTACCAAGCAGCGGCTTCGACTGCACCAGCCCCTCCAACTACTTCTGTTGGGGATGCATCAGATCCTTCAGACGATTTACCATTTTAAGCATTTAATTAGTTAGTAAGTTCAATATACTCCCGGCTGCTTTTGTAGCCGGGATTTTTTTTATCCTACATTCAAGTAAATTTGTACTCTAATCAATGATTATGCAAGTATTCCCTTACTCACAACTGTATCAATTTACTTTCGATGTATTTAAAGCAATGGGTTGCTCCGAAAAAGACGCTACAACTGCTACAGCCGTTTTGCTTTCTGCTGATTTGAGGGGTATTGATAGCCATGGAGTTGCCAGGCTAAGTGGATATGTTCGGTTATGGCAGGCCGGTAGAATTAATGCAACTCCCGATATCCGCATTATTCATGAAACCCCCTCTACTGCTGTAATTGATGGAGATGCAGGATTAGGATTGGTAGTAGCTCCATTTGCCATGCAAGTAGCTATTGATAAAGCAAAACAAGTGGGTACAGGTTGGGTTAGTGTTCAAAACTCCAATCATTTTGGCATCGCAGGTTATCATGCATTGATGGCGGTGAAAGAAGACATGATTGGTATGGCCATGACCAATGCCAGTGCCTTGGTTGCACCTACCTTTTCTGTTGAAAAAATGTTAGGTACCAACCCCATTGCCGTAGCTATTCCTGCCGGTAAGGAACCCGCATTTGTGGCAGATTTTGCAACTACTACAGCTGCTAATGGTAAATTAGAAATCTTGCAACGTAAAAATGCAAACGCCCCGCTGGGTTGGGTGCAGGATGAACTAGGTAATGCTAGTACCGATGCCAATATTCTAAAGAAAAAAGGTGCCTTATTGCCTCTGGGTAGCGATAGAGAACATGGTAGCCACAAAGGATATGCCCTCGGTAGTATTGTAGATATTTTTTCTGCAGTGCTCAGTGGGGCTTCTTATGGCCCTTGGGCACCCCCTTTTCCTGCCTATGTGCCTATGCCAGAAAATATGCCCGGGAAAGGCCTTGGCCACTTTTTTGGTGCAATGCGTATTGATGCATTTAGACCGGCTGAAGATTTTAAACATCACATGGACAACTGGATTACGCGTTTTCGTGCAGCTCAACCCGCAGAAGGCTGCGAAAAAGTGCTTATTCCAGGTGATCCGGAGCGTGAAATGGAAGGAATCAGAATACACAGCGGTATCCCTCTGGTAGACCCTGTTGTAGAAGATTTGAAAAATACCGGTTCATTATTTGATATAAAAGGATTGTAATATAGATTTGTAATATTCGACATTTTCTCAACTTTAAAATAAGAACAAATGAAGGTAATGAAGTTCGGAGGCACCAGTGTAGGTAAGCCGGAGCGTATGCACGAAGTAGCACAATTAATCACTAAAGATAATAAACGAAAAATTGTAGTGTTGAGTGCTTTAAGCGGTACCACCAATGCATTAGTTGACATCAGCAATCAGTTGGCCTCAGGTGATAAAGCCGCTGCTAGTCTTCGAATTGATCAATTACATGAGCACTATAAAAATTTCATTCAAGAACTGGTAACTAAAGAGGAGTCCAGAAAAAAAGCAAATGAAATCATTGATAAGCACTTTGAGTTTTTACGCATCATTTTACTCATCTCTTTCAGTGAGTCTTTATTCAAAGATATTTTAGCACAGGGAGAATTAATGAGTACCAAATTATTTTGTATTTATCTGGAAGAAATAGGTATTAGTCATGCGCTGTTGCCTGCATTAGACTTTATGTCGATTGATGCAAATGAAGAACCTCAATTGCTGCCAATTA
>CANHJH010000127.1 GCA_947460365.1 Sphingobacteriia bacterium
ACTGATTCTTTCGATAGAAACCGGAGACTCTAATATACGTTCTGGCACTCTTGATGCAGAAACTACTATTTCATCGCCTAAAGTAAAAGCAGCATCTAATTCAACAGTTACTTTGTCGTTGTTACTTGTTACAGCTACTTCTTTAGTGGCATAACCTACAGAAGAAATAACTATTGTAAAGGGCAACTTTTGAGTTGTTGTAAACTTGAAATTACCCTTATCATCAGTGTAGGTTCCTGAGGTACCACCTTTTACTGATACTGAAACGGAAGAAAGTGTTTCTTTGGTTTTTCCGTTTTTAACATTACCAGAAACGGTTGTTGACTGTTGAGCAGATACTGATAAATTCAGTAAAATTGCGAAAACAGACAAGCCGAAATGGGCTAATAATCTTCTCATAATGGAAATTTTGATTTGGAAATATATGGCAAATTAGTGTATGTTAATTACTTGCAAAAATTTAATTTGCAAAAAAGTGGTATGATTTGTGGAGAAAAATAAAAAAAAAATGAAGTTTCCCGCTTCAGCAGGTATAATTTTGCTATATGTTAGTATCGAAATTACCCCAGCAAACCGCATTTTACAGCGGAAAAGTTAGAGATGTATATACTATAAAGGATAAATGGCTGGTAATGATTGCCAGCAACAGAATTTCTGCATTTGACGTAATTTTGCCTAAAACTATCCCATTTAAGGGGCAGGTTTTGAACCAAATTGCGGCTTATATGCTGGAAAAAACAGCGGATATTTGTCCAAACTGGCTAATAAGTTGCCCTGCACCGCAGGTCTCCATCGGCAAAAAATGTGTGCCCTTTAAAATTGAAATGGTTATTCGGGGTAATTTAGTTGGTCATGCCTGGAGAACTTACCAATCCGGAAACAGATTAATTTGTGGGGTTGCTATGCCGGAAGGTTTAAAAGAAAATGATTTCTTCCCCACTCCCATTATTACTCCAACTACGAAAGCCTCGGAAGGACATGATGAAGATATTTCTAAGGAAGAAATTATTGCGAAGGGATTAGTGTCAGAAAAAGATTGGAACATATTAGAAAATTACACCCAACGTCTTTTTGAAAGAGGAAAATCCATTGCTGCTAAACAAGGACTCATATTAGCAGATACTAAATATGAATTCGGAAAAATTGGGGACATTATTTATTTGATGGACGAAATCCATACGCCTGATTCTTCCAGATATTTTTATGCAGACGGATTTGAAGAAAGACAAGATTCTGGGGAACGCCAAAAACAATTAAGCAAAGAATTTGTAAGAGAATGGCTGATTGAAAACAACTTTATGGGTAAAGAAGGACAAGTAGTTCCTGAAATGACTGAAGAATGGATCAATACCATCAGTAAAAGATATATTGAGCTATATGAGAAAGTGATTGGTGAAACATTCAACCCAATTTATCTAAACGAAGCAGAAACAGAGCAAAAAATAATTGAAGCAATTCATCAACTAGGGGAATAATGAAGTAAAGATTAAGGCTTAATCTTTACTTCATTATTTTGAATCATTTCATTGAGTTTTGGACGCAAACGGGCTAAACTCTTATTAAAAATATTTTGACCTTTATCAATACCCTTGCGGATTGCTTCCTGCCGTTCTAATGGCAAATCAATGGTGTCTTTGCATGCTATACTGCAACATCCGTCTAGTTCTTCAGCACATGCTTTGCATTGAATAAACAACAGGTGACAACCATCGTTTTTGCAGTTGGTATGTGTGTCACAAGGCTTACCGCATTGGTGGCAATGTGCTATGATATCATCCGTAACTCTCTCTCCTAAACGATCATCAAAAACAAAATTCTTACCAATAAATTTCGCTTCCAGTCCCTTTTCCTTGATCTGTTTGGCATAATTTATTATCCCTCCCTCTAAATGAAAAACATTGTCGAAACCCTTATGTAACATATAGGCACTGGCTTTCTCACATCTGATTCCGCCGGTGCAATACATAATGATGTTTTTATTTTTATGGTCTTTCATCATATCGGCAGCCATTGGCAATTGCTCTCTAAATGTATCGGAAGGTATTTCAAGCGCTTTGTTAAAATGGCCCACTTCATACTCATAGTGGTTGCGCATGTCAATCACTATAGTTTCCGGATCTTCTAGTAATTTATTCATTTCTGCAGCATTCACATACTTACCTTTTCGTTCCATTGAAAAAGAAGAATCATCAATACCATCTGCCACTATCTTTTCACGTACCTTTATTTTTAGTACCCAAAAGCTTTTTCCCTGCTTAACATGATCATTTAAACCCTGCTCATCTTGAACAGCAATGTTTAAGCGCAACTGCTGTAACCCTTCTGTATTTTCGATTAATGTTTTAAATACGTCTAGATGATGCGTTGGCACACTTATTTGAGCATTGATGCCTTCGGTAGCAACATAAATACGTCCAAATACTTGTAACGCATCAAATGATTTATATAAATCATCCCGATATTTCTGTGGATTTTGAATTAAGAAATACCGATAAAAACTAATAGTAGTTCTCTCGAAGGTTTCGTGCATCAACTTTTCCTTCAGCTCCTTATTGGAGACACGATTATGTAATACTGCCATAAAAATAAATTTTAGACATAGGGTTGCTATGTTCCGTTAATAAAAAGGAGCCGCTTGCAGGGCAGCCAAAATTCATTGCAAATTTACTAATTATTATAATATGGGAATACCTAGTTTAATTCCATTTCGTATATCTTCATTATCCTTTTTACCCCAAATCATATCTACTCTTAACAATTTAAAAATATTTTCAAGACCCAAAAAATATTCGTTGTAGTTTGTTCCATTGTTTACATGAAGCATGTTTGCTCCAGTAACTAAGAACCAATTTAATTTTTTGAAACCCGGAATTTTATTAGTCAACAGCCCGTTTAAGTGATATTCTACGTGTGCTTTGGAATGAAAAGAAGCAGTATTACTAAACTCATAATACTTTGCTAGTTGAAAGGTTTGCAACATTGTACCGGCAAGAACTGTTTGATTCCCGTTAAAGTGTTGCCAATCCGGAACATAAGTTTTGGACGCATTTGAAAATCCGCCTACTCCTAAATTATAATTCAACTTACCCAATAGTTTAAAATTAAAATTTCCTATTACCGAGCAATTCCAGCGAGTGTAATCTACCTCACTCCCTAATAAACTATTGATACCTTTTGTAACTGAGGCAGAGAACAAAGGATACTTAGATCCAATATTAATTTTTTTATCTGCCAGTTCAATATATTTTGATGCAGGACGCCATTTAATACCAACGCTCACCATTGAAGCAAGATTGTTTAACATTGGTGCATTGGTTACTTCTGTTGGGTAATTGGGGGTAAAATCACGGTCTTTTTTATTATACCATGAATGCATGTCTGAAAGGTTTTCTAACGGTTTTCTGTTTTGAAATTGAAAGCCTGCATTTATTTCAATACCACTGTTTGTATACTTATTGTACTGTATATTAAAATAAGTTGCCTCATACATCTTCATGAAGTTTTGTTTAAAAAATAGTGTGTAAGAGGTATTTAAAGATTCCGGAAATTGACTGATTGGTTGATTATTGAATTGAAAAATTGCACTACCACCCGAAAGTGAAATACGCTGGGCATATTTTTTGCCATACGTATAATCAAGGGTAATATTTGGATTGAAATGTTGATTTGAAAAGCCATACCGAAAAGAACTAACAACATTAAAGTACTTGCTATCTGTTAGTTTTTTAGAAAAACTTGGAGATAAATCAAGTACCGCTCCTTCTACTGTATTGTAATTAATTGATCGAATAATCGGTTTTAAACTCAAACTACTTTTGTTCGATTGCCTGCTTAAACTATAACCCCAAAGTACAACTTTGGATATACTGAATTTGTTTTTGATTCGATCCATTGAATCCAAGTAATGCGGGTCTTTTCTTACTTGCTCTAAACTATCTTTTTTATAATAATCTTTTTTTTCTTCTAGGGATAAAGTCAATGGACGATTTGTGTCCCAAAAGTCGGTTGTCTTTTTGTTTGCGCTATCGTAAAATTTAAGGATTGTATTTCCAAAATGCTTTTTACTAAAAGAAGGTTCTAGATCAAATTTATTGTATACCTGCAAAAAATTTCCAAAAAAATCGAAGAAGAAGAATTTTCCTGCCGGATAAATTAATTGATTTTTTATTACCCAGAATTTTCCCATTGGTATATAATTTTGCTGAATTACCAATGTATCCAAAAGTTGCATTTGCTGTTTTTTGTAGATGGTTAAATCCACACTTTGAATTCTCCATTCGTTTTCGATGATATTAATGTACCCTGAAAACAGTGGTTCAAAAGCACGTTTTGGAATAACTTTAATTCTACTGATTTCTCTGCCAAACTCGTAATAAGTTCCTTCAAATTTATATCTATAATAATTTAACGCATTGCTTGCTATAGGAGAAATAAATCCTCGTGGATTTAAGCCATTTCCCAGTGATACAATGTTTTTATAAAATGAAATGATTTGAGGATTTCCAAATCCAAATCCATTGCTATTGCCACTTACTTTAGTGGCAACAATTTCTATTTTTTGTTTCTGGGGTTGTTCAACCGAATAATTAGCAATGGATTCTGATAAATAAATCATTTTTCTTTTAGAAGAGTCACCATCTTCAAAATCTATCTTTTCGCCTCTGAATTTTTCGGGATAGTTCCGTAATTGCAGTTGCCCTTTTATGTACACTTCGCAAGAAAATTTTTTAATTTCATTTAAATGTTCTTCTCTTTTTTCTATAGCTTTTTTTATAATAGGATAAGCAGGATCCTCACCTCCCGATTTAACTGCAACATCTTTTAATAGATAGTTTATGGGAGACAGGTTGAAATTTTGAATAACCATTTTATTCCCTACTGTTATTTTTTGCTCTACAGATGCATACCCTATAAACTGAGCAATAATAACATATTCTCCGGGAGAGAGCACTAGTGAATATGCTCCATTTTTATTTGCTGAAACCCCTATTGTAGTTCCTTTAACCAGGACTGATGAAAAAGGGAGTGGCTGGTTATCTATAGCAGAAAGAATGGTGCCACTTACAGATTGGGCGTTAATAAGGAAAGAATTACCTAATAATAAAGCGATAATTAATATTTTTTTCATATCAGCAGTTAAATAATAAAATATATTAATACAAATATGGCCAAAAAATAAGGCCGAAAGTGATTCGGCCTTGTAATAGAAAGTTAAAATGAGCGGAAAGTTATAATTATTAACCAATCTTCTCTTTCCATGCCAACATACCACCCACTACATTAATGGTATTCTTAAAACCCGCCATGTCTAAAATTATACATGCTTGACCACTTCTGTTACCGCTTCTGCAGTAAAGATAAAGGGGTTCCTCTTTAAATTTTTCCAGTTCTTCAAGGTCCATTGATTGAATTCTTCCTAATGGCACCAATATTCCACCAACATTAAATTCAGCGTGCTCATGAGGCTCTCTAACATCCACTAAATTAAATGGTTCGCCAGCGTCTATTTTTGCTTTTAGTTCTTCTACTGTAATTGTTTGCATAATATAGTTTTTAATATTTACTGAGATATGTTTTCACTTGTGTCAACTGTTGTGGGTGCGGTTTCACTTATGTACACATCCATCAATTGACCGGATCTTATTTTGTTGGGCTGCTTTTTCCCATTTGCGTCCAACACACTGGAGCTTAATTCAGGAATTTGTTTTACAATATACGCAGATCCTGAGTCTTTAACTGCACCAATCATTAAAACAGAACCGATGTTTATGTTTAAGGTAGACAAATAAGCCCTGGCATCATTCAATGTTTTTCCGACAATATAGGGCACATCAATTTCTGAGTCGCCAACGCCGCTACCAAGAACAAATCCTATCATAGAGCCCAATGGAACTTTGGTTCCGGGTTGAACTGTAGTCCCATTCATTATCATTTCCAGTACTGCATTTTTTGCAATATCCGGTTTATAAGAAACGGCGCCAAGTTTTAACCCCAAGCTTTGTAAATACATTTCTGCACTCTTGATGGAAAATCCTGCTAAATTGGGTATTTCTATTTGAGGAGGAACAACTCTGTTAATGGTTAAGTAGATGGTTCTTCCTTGTTTAACTTCTTCATCAGCATCAGGTGATTGACGAATTACGGATTCTTTGGCTGCGGTATCAACAAAAACCGAATCTTGAATAACTACATCAAACCCTTTTTCTTCAAGCATTTTCTGCGCAGCAGCTACCTGAACGCCTAGAACAGAAGGAACTTTTTCGGATTTACCGTAATTTGTTAACCAATCTAATGAGCCGAAAAATAAGAGAATTAAAAACAGGATAATCGAACATCCTGCTACAATATTTACCCATAGTGGCTTACTTGTAATCAATTTGAACACTGCATTATGTATTAATAGTTAATATAATTTATTTGTTGCCATTAATGGCTTGTTCAACCACTAGAGAATAGAATTCCATTAAACTCATCCCCATTGCTTTTACTTGCTGTGGTATGACAGAAGCTTCACTCTGACCCGGAACCGTATTCACTTCGAGCATATAAGGTTTTTGTTGTTCGCTGTTGTAGATAAAATCGATTCGCACTACACCCCTGCAATTGAGTATTTCATATACTTGTTTGGCTGCATTGGTTAATTTTGATTGTAGATCATCATCAATTAAAGCCGGTGTAGTTTCAACGCTTTTACCTTGATATTTTGCTTCAAAATCAAAAAATTCATTATGGGTAGTTATCTCAGTTATTGGTAATACTACCATTTCAGTTCCTTGTTTAAAAACACCAATAGTAAACTCCCGACCACTTATAAATTCTTCTACTAAAATTTGGCTATCTTCATTAAAAGCTTTTGTCAGAGCGGATTGCAGCATATTTGCATCTGCAACTTTACTCATTCCGATGCTACTCCCTCCACTGTTGGGTTTAACAAATACAGGGAGCGATATCTGTTGTAAAATATGTTCGGTAGTTACCGGTGTATGTCTAAATAAGTGCATAGATTTAGCAACATGAATACCACTAAATGCGGCTACTGCAACTGTAAATCTTTTATTCATCGTAAGCGCCGAAGTAGCAGCATCACAACTTGTATACGGCAAACCGATCATATCGAAATAGCCTTGTAATTTGCCATCTTCCCCCGGCGTTCCATGGATGCAAAGCAATACCACATCAAAGTTCACTTTACCAGAATCTGTTACCACTGAAAAATCATCTCGGTTAACCAAAGATTTTACGCCAGCTTTATTTTCATACCACCAGCCAGTGGGATTTATATCGATTGTATAAACATCATATTTATTTCTATCCAAATTATTACCAACCGTTACGGCACTTTTATAGCTAATTTGAGCTTCGCCACTTAGTCCGCCTGTAACCAATGCAACTTTCTTTTTCATGTATATATTTCTACAGTTTTAAGGGTCAAATGAAATTTACCTGATAAACAATTCAATTGTATGTTACCCATTAATATGTTTCAAATGATACCTATCCTTATTTAACAAATATAAGAATTAGGTTGAATGCATTTGAGGATCCATCTATAAAGCAATAAAAAAAGGGAGAATCG
>CANHJH010000128.1 GCA_947460365.1 Sphingobacteriia bacterium
ATATTTTTTTGGTATCTGTTGTAGCGTTTGTAGGAACCTTGCCATCATGAGAACCATATTCTGCTAAGGTAGGGTAACCTGCACTTGGCGCAATGGCTGCCCAATTTCCTGCAAATGTAGCGCCTAAATACCAAGTACCATGCCCACCCATCGAATGCCCGGTTAAATAAACTTTTTGTGGATCAGGACTAAATCTTTTCTTCGCAATATCTAACACTTCTAATGCATCTAACCTGCCCCAATCTTCCCAGTTAAAACCTCTTGGTCTGCGGTTGGTTGGTGCAACTACAGGCCCTTCTGCTTTTGGTTTATAAGCCCTTGCCTGAGAGATAGCTTCTACCTCTGCCCCATGAACAGAAAGGAATAAAGCAGGATTAGCAGTTGGAGTTGTTTGTGGCGCAACTGCATAATATTGAACCGATCCATCTATATGGCTGATAAATGTATACGTGGCATGCTCCCCTTTATTAACTGCAGAAACAGATAAGGTAGCCGTATCAACTAACTTATTTCCATCATATAAACTAAGCGATAAATCATAATTGCCCTTTTGTATATTGTCCGGTACCGGAATTTTAACCGCTACTTTTCTACTTATTAAAGATGGTATAACTGGTAAGTTACTGGTAACTATTTTTCCATTGATACCAGCTTTGATGGTCAATGAAGCTATATTTTTTATAGAACTATTTAATACCACTATGCCGGCAACCAATTCACCCTTAGATTCCTCTTTAACTAAAAATGGGAGCGTTGGATCTGATTTTACAATCGATAATTGTTTGGAAGGAAACTCCATTCGTACATTTATTCTTGCATATCTTCCCATACCTGCAGAACGAATATAAATTTCATTTAATCCTTTCTTTAGCGTGATTGGAATATTCATCCATCCATATCGGTACATGTCACCTGCATGAGGTGTACCATTTACATATAACATCGAATGCCCTGTTGCCACTAGTATAGCTGTTTGTGCTTGCGCTGCATTATACGTTAAGTAGAGATAGCCACTACCTAAAGAACCACTTCTAAATCCACCACTACTGTCCGATTGAACAGCCGTCCATATGGCTTTTTTAGTACCATTACTATAGCTAAATTCCTCACCTGCTTTAGGTTGTAAAGTACCGGAATATAACTGATAGGCTAAAGCATCACTGTATAATGCTTCTCTGCCATATTGGTGTACACCACCTACTGCAAGGCCATCTTTAAAAAGGTATTTTTCTTGTGCATTTGTTGTGAAGCTCAATAAACTCAACAACAAAATAGTTAGGGTTGATTTGATATTTTGCATGATATAAATATATTTTGTTTTTTTCATTCATACCCGAAGTCTTTTATAAACGGTTTAATTATCCTTTAAAATCATGTTTTAATAGAGATTTAATGTGCATTTAATAGGTATATTTAACCTGTTATTTATAATTCAACAATGACTTATTTTATAGGACACCTTCATCCATTACTTGTTCACCTGCCGATTGGCATTTTATTGTTTGGTATATTAATGATGCTATACCAGCAACTTACCGCTAAAGACTTGAATGATGCTATTTCACTGGCTTTTTTAGTAGGTGCTATCAGTGCTTTATTAGCCTGTATAGCGGGCTGGCTGTTAGCGCAATCGGGCGAATATGATGACGTATTAATTCAAAAACATCAATGGACCGGTATTGCTACCGCAGTTATATCATTTGCAATATATTTTCTACAACGATTTAGATGGGTAATGGTATCTATATTAGCTATACTGCTTACCATTACCGGTCATTTTGGAGCTACCATTACTCATGGTGAGCATTATATTTTTCGTTCAACAATTGATACTGCTGCAACAACAGTAGATTCTAATGACACGACCCATAATTTTATAGACACTACTCAATTCAGTAAAAAAGACACGTTTAAAATTGTAAAATATAATATTTATCAGGCCGAAATTTTACCAATTCTTAAATCAAACTGTTACAACTGTCATGCTGCTTCCAAACAAAAAGAAGGATTAAGATTAGATACAGAATCATTTATAAAAAAGGGAAGTAAAAATTCGTTGGTATTAATAGCTGGTGACCCAGTAAATAGTTTGCTCTATAGCTCCCTGGTTTTGCCGATAGAAGATGAAAAGCACATGCCCCCCAAAGGTAAGCACCAATTAACCCCAAAAGAAATTCAATCGATTCGGAAATGGATTCAATATGGTGCATCATTTAAAACTAAAGTTGATACGATCTATTTTAAAAATGGCATAGCGTCGCAACCCTCTACTCAATCAGACCTCATTTCAAAAGAAAAAAAATACGATAATACCTTTAAGCAGGTACAAAATAACCAGCTTGCAACTCCTCAAGCCTCTTTAATATCGATTAAAAATCCTGATTCGGTAAGTTCAACGGTATTAAACTTATTCCAACAAAAGAAAATTATACTCTCCCCAATTACTAGTGAATCAAATTGGTTAATGGCAAATTTTGTAAATGCAGTTCCTTTTGAGAAAAGCAATCTATTGTTATTGAAACAAATAGATCAACAATTGGTAACATTAAAATTAACCAACTTACCTGTAAAGGATGAGGATATTAAAATTATTGCTGGTTTACCTAACCTACAAAAATTAAATTTGGAAAACACGGCCATTACCAATTTGTCTCTTGAATATTTACAACAATTACCTCGGCTCCAAACGCTTAACTTATACGGAACAAATATTACAGACGAAGGGCTTACTAAATTAATTCAGTGTAAAAGCTTGACAGCAGTTTATGTTTGGAGAACGAATACCACGGAAGAAGGAATTAAAAAATTCAAAAAGACAAGACCATCTGTTAAAATAGAAACTGGCGATTTTAAATTTCAAGTAAAATGAAAAAATATTATTTATTATTAGGATTAATTTTGGGTTTATATGCTTTTACTAATATAACTGCCTTACCTGAACAGGTTACAATAGCTTATAACAACTTACCTGCAGGTATAGATTATAATCAACATGTTAAGCCAATATTATCAGATAAATGTTTTTCTTGCCATGGTCCTGATAAGGCAAAGCAAAAAGCAGGACTGCGATTAGATATCGCTGCATCTGCCTATGCACCCTTACCGGAAAACGCCAATAAAGTGGCCATCAGTCCGGGAAACTTAAAGAAAAGTGAAGTGTATCACCGAATCATTTCCACTGATCCGGATTACATGATGCCCACTCCCAACTCTCATCTTACTTTATCTGCACAAGAAAAAGCCATCCTCATTAAATGGATAGAAGAGGGAGCTGTATATCAACCACATTGGGCATTTGTGGCTCCGGTAAAAAAGCCGGTACCAGCAATAAATAATTATACTGCGCAAAACAGTATTGATCAATTTATTATTGCAAAGCTTATGCAAGAAGGACTTCAACCTTCTTCGCCTGCTTCAAAAGAAATATTATTGCGTCGTGTTTCATTAGATTTAACCGGCTTGCCACCCACTATAGATGAAATGAATAATTTTTTAGCAGACAATAGTGCCAACGCGTATGAAAAACAAATAGACAGGTTACTGAACTCTTTGCACTACGGCGAAAAAATGGCTACACATTGGTTAGACCTAGCCCGCTATGCAGACTCTTATGGATATACGGTAGATAGAATAAGAGACATGTCGGTTTACAGAGATTGGGTGATTAAAGCCTTCAATAACAATATGTCTTATAAAAACTTTATCACCTACCAATTGGCTGGAGACCTTATGCCATCGCCTACTAAAGACATGATTATTGCAACGGCATTTAATAGAAATCATCCACAAAATATGGAAGGAGGTATTGTGGAAGAAGAATTTCAAACAGAATATGTGATGGATAGAACCAATACATTTGGTGAAGCTTTTTTATCGATGTCTATAGGATGCGCAAGATGTCATGATCATAAATACGATCCAATATCGCAACAAAATTATTATGAGCTCTACAGCTTCTTTAACAATGTTCGTGAGGCAGGACAAATTTCCTGGAATGATGATATGCCTACACCTACTTTAATGCTACCCACAAAAGAACAGGAAGAAACCATTCAATTTATACAAGCTAAAATAAAAGCATCAGCAGCGGATGTTACTGCAAAAAAATTACTGGTAAAAAAATCTTTTGAGGATTGGTTACAACAAGAAAAATATCGAAGCATTTCTAACCATACAATTCCTCAACATTCATTAGTGGGTCATTACAATTTTGAAGCGGGTTTAAAGAATTTAGTAAATGGCAGCGACACCGCTATGATGCGAAGAGATTGGGATACCAAACGGGAAACCCCTTTATTAGAAAAACACCATAATGGGCATTGCTTAGTGTTAAATGGTGATACTTATTTAGATTTAAAAGATGTAGGTGTTTTTAGAAAGTCGGATCCTTTTACCATAGGTGTATGGATGAATATTCCTAAGGATATGAAAGAAGGAGTTATTTTACATAAAAGTAATGCTGAACGACTGTATAACTTCAAAGGGTACAATCTCTCCCTAAAAAATAATAAGTTTGAACTAACGTTGGCACACACTGCCCCCTCTAATGCAATTACAAAAGTGTCTATTAATGAAGTGCCGCGTAATCAATGGATACATCTTTCTATCGTGTATGATGGTACTGCAAAGGCTGCTGGTCTTAATTTATTTATAGATGGTGCGCCATCACCAATGGAAACAGTTATTGATCAACTAAACAAAGACATTATTTTCTTTAGTAAAGAGGAACCTGCACTTCAATTTGGAGCATGGTATAGAGGCTTAGGTTTTAAAGGCGGAAAAATAGATGATATTACTGTGTATAATCGGGCACTCACATCTTTTGAAATAAAAGTATTGGCGCAGCAAACCAACTGGCAAAGCATTACACAAAAAAAACCAGATCAATTATTAAAGGACGATATGGTAGCTTTAAATGACTATTATTTATCTACTATTGATTCAAACATGATTGCAGCCAATAAAATGCTTCAGGCTAATTATCAATTATTATCCGACTCAACCGAAAAAATAAAAGAGTTAATGGTTATGCAAGAAATGCCTATTCCAAAGAAAACTTTTTTATTAAATAGAGGTCAATACGATGCGCCTACTAAACAGGTATATCCTAACACGCCTGCATCAATTTTAGCATTTCCATCTAACCTACCTAAAAACAGATATGGATTAGCACAATGGCTAACAGATAATAAAAATCCCTTAACAGCAAGGGTTGCAGTAAATCATATTTGGCAATATATTTTTGGTGCCGGACTGATAAAAACTGCGGAAGATTTTGGTAATCAGGGCGAGCTACCCAGCCATTTAGATTTGTTGGATTGGTTGGCTGTTGAGTTTAGTGAAACTGGTTGGGACCTTAAGAAATTAGTTAAATTGATGGTGATGTCTGCAACTTACCGGCAAAACTCTACTGCCAGTGATGCACTAAAAGAAAAAGATCCAGAAAATAGATTATTGGGAAGAGGACCCGCAACAAGACTAACCGCTGAAATGGTGCGCGATAATGCATTGATGGCAAGTGGTTTATTGAATAAAACGATTGGTGGCCCCAGTGTATACCCCTATCAGCCGGAAGGTCTGTGGGAAATTAATAATACCAATTATGTTCAAGATTCTACCGATCAGGTGTACAGAAGAAGTTTATATGTAGTACTAAAAAGAACGGTACCCAACCCAACCCTAGCTAATTTTGATGGGCCATCCAGGGCTTCTTGTGTAGTACGCCGTCAATCTACCAATACTCCCTTGCAAGCATTGGTAACATTAAATGATCCAACTTTTATTGAAGCAGCTAAGGTTATGGGAGAAGAAATGACCCAACAAACCGATGTTGAAAAAGCCATTGTATTGGCTTATCGAAAGTTAACAGGTAGATACCCTACAGCAAAAGAAATCAGTTTACTCACCACACTTCAACAAAAAGAGTACAAAAAATTTATAGATCATCCTGAAAAAACCACTGGCTGGTTAAATACCGGCATGTATAAGGTTAGTACTAAACTAGATAAATCCCTGTTAGCAGCAAATGCTGTAGTAGCAAGTACTATTTTAAATTCAGATGCAACTATTACCAAAAGATAATATTATGTCAACTATCAATAAATTTAATTTACTCGATCCAACTTTAGCCGACCTAAATAAAAAATTAGAGCGGAGAGATTTTTTAAAAAGAACTGCAGGTGGACTAGGTGCTATGGCCTTGGGTTCCTTATTAAGTAATAGTGCAACTGCTCAATCATTTGAACAACAAATTTTAGATGCATTACCAACCATTGCACCCAAGGCTAAAAGAGTGGTGTATCTATTCATGAGTGGAGGACCCTCACAATTTGAAACATTTGATTATAAGCCGGCATTGAATAATATGTTGGGTCAACAACTTCCAGATTCAGTTAGAAATCGGCAACGTTTAACAGGCATGAGCGCCAATCAGGCCATCTTACCAATCATTCCATCTGCTTATAATTTTAAACAATATGGTAAATCACAAACCTGGGTAAGTGAATTGTTGCCTTATACAGCCCAGGTTGTAGATGAGTTGTGCATCATTAAGTCGATGTATACCGAACAAATTAATCATGACCCCGCATTAACTTTTTTTCAAACAGGTCATCAATTACCCGGTAGACCATCAATCGGATCATGGTTGAGTTATGGCTTAGGATCTGAAAATAAAAACTTACCGGCATTTATAGTATTGGTATCCAAAAACGCATCACGTGATCAGCCATTGTATGCAAGGCTTTGGGGAAATGGTTTCTTGCCATCGCAACATCAAGGCGTGCAATTTAGATCTGGTAAAGACCCTGTTTTATTTTTAAATAATCCGGAAGGATATGATGGTGAAGACCGAAAAGAAATGCTGCAGTATTTATCTCAACTCAATGAATTACAAAACAATGAATGGGGTGATGCAGAAATAAATGCAAGAATGTCACAATACGAATTGGCTTTTAGAATGCAAACATCTGTGCCAGACGTAATGGATACCAGCAATGAAAAAGATGAAGTATTCGAATTATATGGGCCCGATAGTAGAGACAAAGGAAGTTATGCTTCCAACTGTATACTAGCCAGAAAATTATTAGAGAAAGATGTTCGTTTTGTACAATTGTATCACCAGGGATGGGATCATCATGGAGGATTACCACAAGGAATTAAATACCAATGCAAACAAACAGACCAACCCACCGCAGCATTAATTGCAGATTTAAAAAGAAGAGGTATGTTGGAAGATACTTTGGTAATATGGGGCGGTGAATTTGGCAGAACAGTATATTCTCAAGGAAAAATAGATAAAGAAAATTATGGCAGAGATCATCACCCCAGATGTTTTACCATGTGGATGGCAGGTGCAGGTGTTAAGCCGGGTATGACTTACGGACAAACCGATGATTTTAGTTACAACATTGTAAAAAATCCGGTTCATGTACATGATTTTCAAGCTACCTTATTACAAAT
>CANHJH010000129.1 GCA_947460365.1 Sphingobacteriia bacterium
TGATGCTGGTAAAACCACTACCACTGAGCGTATCCTCCGCTATACAGGTAAGACCCATAAAATTGGTGAAGTACATGATGGTGCTGCTACTACAGACTGGATGGAGCAGGAAAAAGAAAGAGGTATTACCATTACTTCTGCAGCGGTAAGCTGTCAGTGGAAATTCCCAACTGATAAAGGAAAAGCGATTGCTGATACTAAAAGTTATTATTTCAATATCATCGATACTCCCGGACACGTTGACTTTACCGTAGAAGTAGAACGTTCTATGCGTGTGTTAGATGGTTTGATTGCCCTATTTTCTGCAGTGGATGGTGTTGAACCTCAATCAGAAACCGTTTGGCGTCAGGCTAATCGATACAAAGTTCCACGTATCGGATTTGTAAATAAAATGGATCGTGCTGGTGCCGATTTCTTGAATGTGGTAAAACAAGTCAAAGAAATGTTGGGTGCTAATGCAGTTCCTTTGCAATTGCCAATTGGTGCCGAAGATAATTTTAAAGGGGTAGTTGACCTTATTAAAATGAAAGGTATTGTATGGCATGCGGAAACAGAAGGAATGACCTTCGATGAAATTCCAGTTCCTGAAGATATGTTGGAAGATGTTAAAATCTGGAGACAAAATTTAATCGAAGCAGTAGCTGAATATGATGAAAAATTAATGGAGAAATTCTTCGAGAACCCTGATTCTATCTCTGAAGATGAGGTTCATGAAGCAATTCGTAAAGCATGTATCGATTTAAGTATCGTTCCGATGATGTGCGGTTCTTCTTTCAAAAATAAAGGGGTTCAAACAGCATTAGATGCAGTTTGTCGCTATTTGCCTTCTCCAATTGATGTGGAAGACACACAAGGTACTGATCCTGATACAGGAGATATAATTACGCGTAAACCAGATGCGAAAGAGCCATTTGCTGCATTAGCATTTAAAATCATGACCGATCCTTTTGTTGGTCGTTTGGCCTTCTTCCGTTGCTACTCTGGTCACTTAGATGCCGGTTCTTATGTTTTAAATGTAAGAAGTGGTAAAAAAGAGCGTATCAGCCGTATTATGAAAATGTTTGCCAACAAACAAAACCCAATCGATTTCATCGAAGCTGGTGATATCGCTGCGGCTGTTGGTTTCAAAGAAATTAAAACAGGAGATACGCTTTGTGATGAAAATCATCCAATTACGTTAGAGAACATGTTCATTCCAGAGCCTGTAATCGCTATCGCTGTTGAACCAAAAACACAGGCCGATGTAGATAAAATGGGTATGGCCATTGCTAAATTGGTTGAAGAAGATCCAACATTGCGTGTAAATACCGATGAAGATACTGGTCAAACGATTCTTCGTGGGATGGGTGAATTACACCTAGAGATCATCATTGATCGTATGCGTCGTGAATTTAAAGTAGAAGTTAACCAGGGTGCACCACAGGTTGCTTACAAAGAATCTTTTGGTAAAACTATTGAACACAGAGAAGTGCTTAAAAAGCAGTCTGGTGGTCGTGGTAAGTTCGCTGATATTCAATTTGAAATTGGACCAGCTGATGAAGAGTGGTTAAAGGAAAATGAAGGCAAACATTTCCAGTTTGTAAATGATTTATTTGGAGGTTCCATTCCTAAAGAATTTGTACCTGCAATCATGAAAGGTTTTGAAACATCTATGACGACCGGAGTATTAGCAGGTTATCCTGTAAATAACATGAAAGTTCGTGTATATGACGGTAGTTACCATGATGTGGATTCAGATGCGATGAGCTTCGAATTATGTGCAAAAGGCGGTTTCCGTGAAGCTGGTCGTAAAGCAAAGCCAACATTACTTGAACCAATCATGAAGGTGGAGGTATTAACTCCTGATCAATACATGGGAGATGTAACTGGCGACTTAAACAGAAGAAGAGGTATGTTAGAAGGAATGGATAGCCGTGCGAATTTACAGGTTATTAAGGCAAAAGTTCCTTTGAGTGAAATGTTCGGATATGTAACTCAACTTCGTTCATTAAGTTCTGGTCGTGCAACTTCTACTATGGAGTTTTCTCACTATAATCCAGCTCCAAACAATATTGCTGAAGAAGTAATTGCAAAGAGCAAAGGAAAAGTGAAAATTGAAGAATAATCAGTTTAACTTATCCAATAATACAAAAGCCTTCCGCATGGGGGCTTTTGTATTATATATAATAAAAATTAAATACAAAAAAAGAATTGGGGATAAAACAAGTGAAATTTGAAATATTTTAAAAAAATATGCCCATTTTCCGAAAATAATTGGAAAATAAATCAAAAAAAACTTGTCTATTCAAATGTTGCTCCCTACCTTTGCAACCCCAACGTAAAAATTGGTATTGGCTATGTCTCAACGAATCAGAATTAAATTACAATCGTACGACCACAATCTGGTAGATAAGTCTGCAGAGAAGATCGTAAAAACAGTACGCAGTACAGGTGCAGTAGTAACAGGTCCTATTCCTTTGCCTACGCACAAGAAAATATTCACTGTATTACGTTCTCCACACGTTAACAAGAAAAGTCGTGAACAGTTCCAATTAGCAACGCACAAGCGTCTAATGGATATTTACACATCTTCTTCTAGAACTGTAGATGCGTTGAGTAAGTTAGATTTACCTTCAGGTGTTGAAGTTGAAATCAAAGCTTGATAAAAAACGTTCTTCCAAAGGGAAAAACGAAACAAAAAAAAGACATTTCAACTGCCAATTTTGATCTTTCAAAAGAAAGCAGCTCTGATAAAATAAACCTACTAAAGTTTACAACTAAGGTAGAAAACATATAAACAGGCCCTTCGAGGTTTGTTTACTTCCGGTACTTCCTCTTCATTCGCTTCGGCTTTTGAAAACAACGGAAAAGGTCGGTAAGCGAACAAGGATTGAATTCCACTTCATCGGTGGAATGTCCTCACAACCTCTTGCGGGGCATAAACCGCAAAAACGATGAAAGGAATTATTGGAAAAAAAATCGGGATGACCAGCATCTTCGGCACTGATGGTAAGCAAACTGCTTGTACTATCATTGAAGCTGCTCCAAATACCGTAACACAAGTTAAAACACAGGAAACCGATGGTTATACTGCTGTTCAGTTAGGATTCGGCGACAAAAAAGAAAAACACTCCACAAAGTCCGAATTAAATCACTACGCTAAAGCACAAACTGCTGCTAAGAAATTCGTTAAAGAATTTCGTAACTATTCAATAGAAAAGAATTTAGGCGAAACCATAACTGTTGACATCTGCAATGAAGGTGACAAAGTTGAAGTTGTTGGTACCACAAAAGGAAAGGGTTTCCAGGGTGTTGTAAAACGTCACGGTTTCTCTGGTGTGGGTGAAGCTTCCCATGGTCAACATGATCGTCAACGTGCTCCGGGATCAATTGGCGGTTCTTCTTATCCTTCTAGAGTATTTAAAGGAATGAGAATGGCTGGACGTATGGGCGGAGATCGCGTAAAAATGAAAGGCTTGAAAGTAATTAAAATATTTCCTGAAAAGAACTACATTTTGATCAGCGGTTCTGTACCGGGTCACAATGGGTCTATCGTTTTAATCCAGAAATAATCACGCTTTTAATTCAACAATCATGCAAGTAGATGTACTAAATATAAAAGGAACCAAAACAGGAAGAACGGTAGAATTACCTCAGGAAATTTTTGGTATTGAGCCAAATGACCACGTAATTTACCTTGCAGTTAAGCAATATCTTGCTGCACGTCGTTCTGGTACACATAAAGTAAAAACCCGTGCTGAAGTGCAGGGTGCAAGCCGCAAATTACATAAGCAAAAAGGTACAGGTGGTTCTCGTAAAGGTAATATTCGTAACCCTTTATACAAGGGTGGTGGTACAATCTTTGGACCAAAACCTCACGCTTATGATTTTAAATTAAACCGTAAGGTTAAAGATCTTGCTAAAATTTCAGCTTTAAGTCACAAAGCGAAAGAAAACGCAATCATCGTAATAGAAGAAGTAAGCTTTGATGCTCCTAAAACCAAGCAATTGGTTGAAATTATGAGCAATCTTAAAGTAGCCGATAAAAAAACATTGATTGTTTTACCGGAATACAACGATAACTTATACCTAAGCACTCGTAACGTACCAAATGTTGCCAGCACATTATTGGCAGATGTTAATACCTATGAGATCATGAATGCAGATGTATTAGTTATTACAGAAAATACTGCTAAAATCTTTGTTGAAGAAGAAGCAGGAGTAGAAGCTTAATTTAAGTAACGTTTCAATAATTAAAAATGAGACAGTCAGAAATTTTAATAAAGCCAATTTTAACCGAAAAGGCAAATGCACAGCAAGATAAGCTGAGAAGATATGCATTTAAAGTTAATCGTAAGGCCAACAAATTAGAGATCAAAAAGGCAGTTGAAGAGTTCTACAGTGTTAATGTTATAGATGTGAACACTGCAGTAGCTCCTGGTAAAAATAAAGCTCGTTACACTAAAGCTGGTTTTATTCAGGGAATGAAATCTGCATACAAAAAAGCTTTTGTAACAGTAGCAGAAGGAGAAACAATTGATCTTTACGCAAATATTTAATTTATAGTTGCGGAGCTGAAAATTCCGCTTTTAAACAGATAACAATGGCACTTAAAAAGTACAAACCAATTACAGCAGGAACTCGTTGGAGAATTGGTAATGCTTATGCTGAAATCACTACTAATAAACCTGAAAAAAGTTTATTAGAACCACAAAAAAACACTGCAGGTCGTAACTCTCAAGGTCGTCGTGCTATGCGTTACATGGGTGGTGGTAACAAGCAGCACTATCGTATTATCGATTTCAAACGTAACAAAAGAGATATCTCTGCTACTGTAGTATCTATCGAATACGATCCAAATCGTACTGCATTTATTGCATTATTGCAATATACTGATGGAGAAAAAAGATACATCATTGCTCCACAAGGTTTACAAGTGGGAGCTACTTTAATAGCAGGTGATGCGGTTGCTCCTGAAATTGGTAATGCATTATTGATGAAGAATATGCCATTGGGTACTATGATTCACAACATTGAATTACAACCAAACCAAGGTGGCAAAATGGTTAGAAGTGCTGGTACTTCTGCTCAATTAGCCAACAAGGAAGAAAGATACGCAGTTTTAAAAATGCCTTCTGGTGAATTAAGAAAGGTATTAATCAATTGTTATGCTACTGTTGGAGTTGTTTCTAACAGCGATCATAATCTTGAAACTGCAGGTAAGGCTGGTAAAAATCGTTGGAAAGGTATTCGCCCTCGTGTTCGTGGTGTTGCCATGAACCCGGTAGATCACCCGATGGGTGGTGGTGAAGGTAGAGCATCTGGAGGTCATCCTAGAAGTAGAACCGGTAAATACGCTAAAGGTGAAAAAACTCGTACCAAAGGAAAAGGTAGCGATAAGTTAATCATCCAACGCAGAGATGGAAAGAAATTAGCTAAGTAATT
Organism: Sphingobacteriia bacterium; assembly: GCA_947460365.1. Lineage (GTDB taxonomy): Bacteria > Bacteroidota > Bacteroidia > Chitinophagales > Chitinophagaceae > Sediminibacterium. Next base: position 5,425 of record CANHJH010000129.1, read on the forward strand.
AGCCTGAAACTAAATAAATAACAGACCAGTAAACAAAATTAATTATGGGTCGTTCGATTAAAAAAGGTCCTTACGTAGACGCAAACTTAGAAGGTAAGATTGTTGCAATAAACGATGGCAAGGTTAAGAAAAATGTTATTAAAACATGGAGCCGTCGCAGCACAATTACTCCTGACTTTGTAGGACATACTTTTGCAGTGCACAATGGTAATAAATTCATCCCTGTTTATGTAACAGAGTTTATGGTAGGCCATAAATTAGGTGAATTTTCTCCAACTAGAAACTTCAGAGGACACGCAGGAACTAAAAAATAAATAGTTAATGGTAAGTATTCACAAATGATTGATTTCATTTTCTTAATACTTAACTGATAACTTCAAACAAAAAAAAATGGAAGCAGTAGCTAAACTGAACAATTATCCAACAGGTCCGCGTAAGATGCGCCTGTTAGCCGATGTGATTCGTGGGATGGAAGTAGAAAAAGCCCTGGCTATTCTGGAACATCATCCTCAACACAATGCCGTACCTTTGGCAAAGTTGTTGAAGAGTGCTATCAGTAACTGGGAGCAAAAAAACAATGGCGCAAGCGCAGCAGACAGCAGCTTGATTGTAAAAACTGTATTTGTTGATGGTGGAAGAGTGTTAAAACGTATGCGCCCTGCTCCACAAGGACGTGGATACAGAGTGCGTAAGCGTAGCAATCATGTAACATTAATCGTAGATTCTAAAACTAATTAGTAAAACCATTATATGGGTCAGAAAGCAAATCCGATTGGTAACAGGTTAGGCATCATCCGAGGATGGGATAGTAACTGGTATGGTAGTAAAAAAGACTACGCTACTAAGTTAATTGAAGATCATAAGATCCGTACCTACTTGAATGCCCGTATCAACAAAGGTGGTATCGCAAAAATTGTAATTGAGCGTACACTTGGTAAATTAATTGTAACAATACATACTTCTAAGCCTGGTATCATTATTGGTAAAGGTGGTAATGAAGTAGATCGTATTAAAGAGGAATTAAAAAAATTAACTGGCAAAGAAGATGTTCAGATTAATATCCTCGAAATTCGTCGCCCTGAACTTGACGCAACTATTGTAGGTGATACCATAGCTCGTCAAATTGAAAACAGAATCAACTTTAAAAGAGCTACTAAAATGGCTATCGCTTCTACACTTCGTATGGGAGCGGAAGGAATTAAAGTGAAGTTAAGTGGTCGTTTGGGTGGTGCTGAAATTGCTCGTAGTGAAGAGTTTAAACAAGGTCGTACACCTTTACATACTTTCCGTATGGATATTGATTACGCTAATGTTTTTGCTCAAACTGTATACGGTAAGATTGGTATCAAAGTTTGGATCTGTAAAGGTGAAGTTTTAGCTAAGCGTGAATTAAACCCTAATTTCGTTGGTGGTAAAAATGAAGGCGGCGAAAGAAGAGAAAGATCTGGTGGCGATGAAAGAAGACAGGGTGGTGACAGAAGAGATGATAGAAGAGGTGGAGGAAGAGGAGAGCGCAGAAATTAATAATTATAAAGTTTTAATTAACCGTGAACATAAATTCATGGACCAAAAAACTAAAGAATGTTACAGCCGAAAAGAAGCAAACATAGGAAGCAGCAAAAAGGACGCATTCGCGAAGTAGCAAAGCGTGGAACTGCAATATCATTTGGATCTTTTGCCCTCAAAGCACTAGAACCAATTTGGTTAACCAATCGTCAGATTGAATCTGCCCGTCAAGCAATGACACGTGCTATGAAACGTGAGGGAAATGTTTGGATTAGAATTTTTCCTGATAAAATAATTACTCGTAAACCTGCAGAAGTAAGGATGGGTAAAGGTAAAGGTAACCCTGAATTTTGGGCTGCTGTGGTTGAACCAGGACGTATCATCTTTGAATGTGATGGTGTTACTGAAGCCGTTGCTAAAGAAGCAATGGGACTAGCAGCACAGAAATTACCAATAGCTACGAAATTCATCGTAAGAAGAGATTTGCAAGCATAACCAAAAAAAGAAATTGCAATGGCTAATAAAAATGCA
>CANHJH010000130.1 GCA_947460365.1 Sphingobacteriia bacterium
CAAAAGTAATGATAGTGGGTTAGAAGTTCGGTGCATAATGCCGCGGTTTGGAGTAATTAATGAGCGTAGACATCGTTTACATGAAGTTGTTCGCCTTTCTGGCATCAACGTTGCTGTTAATGATGATGATTACCCTCTTCAAATTAAAGTAGCATCGCTACCCAATGCTCGATTGCAAGTCTATTTTTTGGAAAATGAAGATTTTTTTAAAAGAAAGCAAACTTTCCATGATGAAAATGAAGAGTGGTTCTCCGATAATGATCTCAGAACAGTATTCTTTTGTAAAGGTGCCCTTGAAACAGTCAAAAAATTTGGATGGCCCCCAGATTTGATACATTGTAGCGGTTGGATGAGTGGGCTAATTCCCGCGTATATTAAAACAGCTTATAAAAAAGAACCGGTTTTTGGTAATAGTAAAGTCATATTTACTATTGGTGAAAATACGTTTACAGAAAATTTAGGACCTAATTTTTTAAACATTGCAACAATCAATGCAAATATTAAAGAAAAAGACCTCGAACCTTTTAAAGATGGTGACAACACCGCTTTATTCAGGGGAGGAGCTCATTATGCGGATGCCATATCATTCGGATCCGATAAAATCGATAAAAAACTAGTTGCAGAATTCTCCAAAGTAAAGGGTAAAAAAATTATTCCTTTTAAAGGATGGGATTCTGATTTAACAGAGTATTTAGAATTGTACAACGACCTTGCAGGCAAGTAATTTCCAAAACATGCATTTAACCTATACACTGCGCATTTTAACTTTCATTACAGGAGTAATTTTATTCTCCATGGTAGCTTGTACCAAAATATCAACTACTGAATTGGGAAGTGGACTTATTCCTACCGTTGATGGGGTGAATACCTTCGATACAACCCTAGAAATCATTACCGAAAATGTAATTGAATCTGATACCACCCGAGTGTATAAATTTTATGCGCAGGCATTGGGTGTCATTTCTAATGACCCCGTTTTTGGTAAAACCTCCGCAAATTTATACTTTCAACTCATGCCAGCTTATTTTCCTTTTGATATTAAAGGAACTAGTGACAGCATTAATGTAGACTCTGCTGTATTAGTTTTAAGTTGTAGGGGGTTTTATGGAGACTCTACCATCCCTTTAAAGATTAATGTGGAAGAAATTAGCACCAGTACACCTTTAGATCCTTATAAAGATTACCCTGCTAATCATCCTTCCTTATTCACTTTTTCATCGGTTGGAAGCATCGCTAACACTAAAGAAGTCGATATTCGCCGAATCGGGGATTCAGTATATAACAGATTTGAAGCATCTAATTACCAAATACGTATTCGTTTGCATAGCAGTTTAGCTAAACGCTTTATAAAAGATTACAATTCTTCAAATGCGTATAAATCTGATACTACTTTTAGAGAAAGTTTTGGCGGATTTTCAGTAAAAGTAGACGCCGGGAACTCACCCAATGCATTATTGTACATCAATTTAGCAGATACTAACACTAAATTGTCATTGTACTATAATTCAAGTACTACTGGCGCTACAACAAGAGATACCGTTGTAAACAATTTCCGATTTAGTTCTTACAGTTGTGGTAATGCGAATTTTATAACCAGAAATAGAACTGGTAGTGAATTGGCTAGTCATATTAGTACCCCTTCCAAACCGGATTCTCTTGCGTATTTGCAAACTTCTCCGGGAAATTATGTAAGAATAAAAATTCCTGGGCTTAAAAACTTTAGTAATAGTATTATTCATCGAGCTGAGCTAATTACAGAAGAAGTGCCTAGTAGCGGTAATCTTCTTATCATAGACAAGTTTATGGCACCTCCAAGTACTGTTTTACTAAGTGCATGGGACTCTGCCAAATCAGCCAAAATAAATGTTCCTAATGACTTTGTATTGAGCGCTTCAGGAGCACCAAATACTGCAACTTTTGGAGGATATTTATCGTATAAATCAGTGCCGGGTTATGATAATATTGCAACTTATAATTTTAATCTGAGTAGATATGTACAAGGTGTTGTTTCCAGAAAAGATCAGTCTTATGAATTGCGCTTATCCGCTCCGGTTAATGATTCATTAATATACAAGACTCCATACCCAAGTCCTATAGTAGCTCAAACAATATATCTTTCTCCATCTAATGGAGGGAATAATGTTGCTTATGGTAGGGTTAGACTTGGTGGTGGAAACCACAGTAAGTTTAAAATGCGTCTTAGAATGGTGTATTCACGTATTTAAATCATTAAACCCAAATATTAACTTTACTATTTAACCATCTATAAAACATAACACATGTCTTATTTATTTACTTCTGAAAGTGTATCTGAAGGGCATCCGGATAAAGTTGCCGATCAAATTTCTGACGCTTTAATCGACAATTTTTTAGCGTTCGACCCTAAGTCAAAAGTAGCCTGCGAAACCCTTGTAACAACTGGTCAGGTAGTTTTGGCTGGTGAAGTAAAATCAAAAGCTTACTTAGATGTTCAGGAAATTGCTCGCGGAGTTATCAGTAAAATCGGATACACCAAGAGTGAATATATGTTTGAAGCCAAAAGCTGTGGTATTCTTTCAGCTATTCATGAGCAAAGTGCGGATATTAATCAAGGCGTTGATCGCAAAAATAAAGAAGATCAGGGCGCGGGTGATCAGGGAATGATGTTTGGTTATGCAAACAATGAGACGGATGACTATATGCCATTGGCGCTGGATTTAGCGCACAAAATCCTTATTGAACTTGCAGCTTTAAGAAGAGAAAACAAAGCAATCAAATATCTTCGTCCTGATGCAAAAAGCCAGGTTACGCTAGAATATGATGACAAAAACCGTCCGGTTAGAATTGATGCTATTGTAGTATCTACTCAGCATGATGATTTTGACTCTGAAGCTAAAATGTTGGCTAAAATCAAAGATGACATCATCAACATCTTAATCCCTCGTGTTAAGTCTAAGTACAAAAAGTACGCTAAACTTTTCAACAACAATATTAAATACCATATTAACCCAACCGGTAAGTTTGTTATTGGTGGACCTCACGGTGATACTGGCTTAACTGGTCGTAAAATAATTGTGGATACTTATGGTGGTAAAGGCGCTCATGGTGGTGGTGCTTTCAGTGGTAAAGATCCAAGTAAAGTAGACCGTTCTGCTGCTTACGCAACCCGACATATTGCTAAAAATCTTGTAGCAGCTGGTGTTGCGGATGAAATATTGGTTCAGGTTTCTTATGCAATTGGAGTGGCTAAACCTACCTCAATTAACGTAAATACTTATGGAACAGCAAAAGTTAAAAAGACTGACGGACAAATAGCTAAAATAGTTGAGGGTCTTTTCGATATGCGTCCTTATTTTATTGAACAACGTTTGAAGTTGCGTAATCCTATCTATAGCGAAACAGCAGCCTATGGCCACATGGGTCGTAAGAGTGAAGTGGTTACTAAAACTTTCAAATCTCCAGACGGTAAAGAGAAGAAAGTTAAAGTAGAACTTTTTACTTGGGAGAAGTTAGATTACGTTGCTAAGGTTAAAAAGGCTTTTGGAATTTAATCATTAGTTTATATTCATATAAACAACCTCTACTAAAAAAAGTAGAGGTTGTTTTGGTTTATATTCCAGCTCAAATTTTTCAGACTATTTAACCATTTATTGAGCTCTAATTAAGTTTAATACAACACTGTTTCATTAGTATGTATGGCTATTGTAATCCCTGCATCGTTCTACAAAAAATAATAAAATGGAGTTAAATCCCTGGAAAATTAAATCAGTTAAAGAAATATATGATAATCCCTGGATTCATTTATCTGAATATACTGTAGTGAATCCTTCAGGTGGGGATGGCATTTACGGCAAAGTACATTTTAAAAATATAGCCGTTGGGATTATGGTCTTAGATGAAAATATGAATACTTATTTAGTTGGTCAATTCCGATTCCCCCTTAATGCATATAGTTGGGAAATACCTGAAGGAGGATGCCCGCTTGAAGAAGATACACTGATAAATGGGAAAAGAGAATTACTGGAGGAAACCGGATTAATTGCCGAACAATGGGATACATTGTTTGAAATGCACCTGTCTAATTCTGTTAGTGATGAAAAAGCTATTATTTATTTAGCAAGAAGCATCAAGCAGAGTATTCCTGATCCGGAAGAGACCGAACAGTTGACACTGAAAAAAGTTCCCTTTTCGGAGGCTGTAAAAATGGTTGAATTAGGTCAAATAACCGATTCTATGAGTGTGGCTGCTATATATAAAGTTCAACTCTTATTGGCTCAGGGAAAATTGTTGTAATACATTTGCAAATGGCATTGAAACAAAGCGCATTAATAATTGGCAGGCAACCCTTGGTTGAAGCCCTACAGTCTGGAAAAGCAATCGATAAGATTTTGCTTCAAAAAAACACTACGGGTGATGTTATTCAATTGATTCGCTCCCTGTCGAGGGAATACAATGTTCCCATTCAGTTGGTGCCTGTAGAGAAGCTTAATGGACTTACCAGAGCCAATCATCAGGGCGTGATAGCTATTGCAGCACTGGTTCAATACTTAGATTTACAGCAAGTTATAGATCATGTGGTGTCAGACGGTATCGTGCCTTTGTTTCTGATGCTAGATGGAGTAACAGATGTTAGAAACATCGGCGCAATTGCCCGCACTGCTGTTTGTTGTGGTGCACAGGCAATTATTATACCCGATAAAGGCGTTGGCGCTTTAAATGAAGAAGCGATGAAAAGCAGCGCAGGTGCCCTGGAAAAAATACATATTTGTAGGGTTAGTAGCCTATTGAAAGCTGTTGACACCCTCCACTTAAACGGTATCGCAGTTTTTACCAGCGAAATGCGCGCTGATAAAAATGTGTTTGAGTTGGAATTTATAAACCCTTGTTGCGTAATTATGGGTGATGAGGGAAGAGGGGTGCAACCTCACCTGGCCAAATCAGCAGATGCCTTTTTTAAAATCCCTATGGCAGCAAAATTCGATTCATTAAATGTTTCTGTAGCTACCGGAATGATTTTATACGAAGCAATGAAACAAAGAATGTGAAATAGTCAATTATGAAATTTCATTATGAATTTCCTATAAAAAAAATCAACCAACCGCTCAGCCATCATCATACTATTTTGTTGATTGGCTCCTGCTTTACGGAGAATATTGGTCAATTGCTAAAAGCCAATCATTTCAATGTTTTGGAGAATCCACATGGTATTCTTTTCAATCCAATCAGTGTAGCAGACGCAGTTGAAATGTATATAGATCAGGAGAAAATGCAGGACAATCAATTGTTTTGTTTGAATGAAACTTGGCATAGCTGGCGACATCACAGTAAATTTTCGGGACTAACTACTCAGGAAACCATCGAGCACATTAATGCTTCTACCTTAGAAGCGCATCAATTCCTGCAAAACACACACAGTATATTTATTACATTAGGATCTGCTTGGGTGTATGAACTCTCCGAATTAGCCATTAATCCAGATAATAGGGTGGTAGCAGCAAATAATCATAAAGCCCCTGCTAATTGGTTCAATAAAAAATTACTAAGTGCCGCTGAAACCAAAGAAAGACTTCAGCAAATGTTAAATAAACTATTTGCCTTCAATGCCCACTTGCAGGTAATATTTACTATCAGTCCGGTTCGTCATTTAAGAGAGGGTGTAATTGAAAATAATCGCAGTAAGGCCGTCTTAATTCAAGCTGTACACGATTTGGTGAATGATGCTGATCAATTATATTATTTCCCTTCTTATGAATTGGTAATCGACGATTTAAGGGATTATCGTTTTTATGCAGAGGATTTAGTCCACCCTAATTATCATGCAACCAAATATGTTTGGGAAAAATTGGTTGAATCTTGTTTTCATCCCGAAACGCAGGAATTGATGAAGCAAATACAAGAAATTAATCTTGCTTATCAGCACAAGCCATTTAATCCTGAAACCGAATTACATAAAGCTTTTCTGAAAAAATATGCAAAAATCACTACCGATTTAATGGATAATCACCCCGAACTTAATCTATCAGTTGAATTAACATACTTTCGCACAGGCCTTAAACATTAACACTCAAATAGGTTAAACGCAGACATTAAAACAAGGTCTGAATGCCATGGGATGTCTTAAACTCATGCTGTAATAACCATTTTTTACGCCACATTCCCCCGGAAAACCCCGATAAAGATTTATCGCTTCCAATAACTCTATGACAGGGAACCATTATCAAAACCATATTCTTACCATTTGATCCTGCAACTGCTCTGGTAGCTTTTGGATCTCCAATTCGTTTGGCCAGATCTAAATAGCTTAATGTTTTACCGTAGTTAATCTCCATCAACTCACTCCAAACTTTTTTCTGAAAGTCGGTACCCTCCTGATGCACAGGAATATCAAATGATTTTCTCGTGCCATGAAAATACTCAATAAGTTCTTCTGTACATTGATGCATTAATTCAGTTATGCCAGGTTCGCCATGTGAAAATTGCGCTTTATCGTCTACAAAACTCAACTCTCCAATGTACTGTTCGTTTCCCCCAATTTTAATTAGTCCAATCGGACTCTCATAGTAGGTATAATGAAATTCATCCATAGGTTAGTAGTTAGCTTGTTGAATATATAAACGTTCAAACATAGGAAAATATTCTATCCTATTTTATCACCGTTCTGAACACTTTTATCAGGATGTAGCAAAACCACCTGATTATTTTCATCATAAACACCTAAAACCAAGCATTCGCTAAAAAAATTGGCAATTTGTTTAGGCGGAAAATTAACCACAGCCACTACTTGTTTTCCAATTAATATTTCAGGAGTATAATGAAAAGTAATTTGGGCAGATGATTGCTTCATTCCCAGCACACCAAAGTCTATCAACAATTGAAATGCAGGTTTTTTAGCTTTAATGAAGGGTTTTGCCTCCAGAATAGTCCCAACTCTCACATCAATTTTTTCAAAATCGGCCCATTCTATTAGTTGATTGTTTAACATGAATATTATTGTTGGTCAATAAGATTGATTAATTGAATCAATTCTTCTCTTTTATATTCATCGTCATCGGTATCCAAACAGGTAAGAATTTCTTGCAATACAATTTGAATGATTCTTTTATTTGCCAAAGGCTTAAAATAAGCTGGTTTGATGCTCACTCCAATTTTTTTAAAATAATTTTCAATATCAAGGTGCGAATAAATCTGTCCATTGGTTGCATCTACAAAAAACTGTATCGCTTCTTGCGGATTTCCTTCAAATTCAAATTGGTTAAAGTCAGACTGATAAAAAGCGATGATACATTGTTTCGGAATATTGATAATGCTGGCATTAATCTCAAGTTTTTCACACAAAATTTGATACAGAATACCGTTTGAAATCGTATTTCCTTTTTTTAATTCTAATACTTTATGTATGAGAAAATCATCTATGTTGAGGTAATTTACCTCATTGCCTTTTAATTTGTAATAGTTAAAGATAATGTTATA
>CANHJH010000131.1 GCA_947460365.1 Sphingobacteriia bacterium
TCCCAAATTAACGCAGGGTGATGTCCTCTTTCTTCTAAATGCCTGTCTAAACAATTTTCGGTAATGTTTAACTTAGCCCCTTTGAACCATTCTATTTTAGGTTCTTTAAAGTTCCACTGCAATACATCTTCCTTGCTGTTCCATTTCTTCTTCCACACAAAGTTGTTGGCAACTTCTTCCCAAAATGCTGCAGGATCTTCCATGCTTTTTTTATAGGCAGCTTTGTACTCGTCTAAGGATTTTAATTGATAAGGGTATGACATTACAATAGTTTTAGCGATATAATTGATACTTTAAGCCCAACTCAACGGGCATAAGATTATATGCTGCTAATTTACTGCATAAATTTTAATCTAGTAAGTACCTTTTAATTAATTATATCATTCTAAAAGAATTGACCCCGTATTTTATAGTTGAATTTTGTAAATAAACATTTAATGCCTTATCTTAAATCCCTATTTATATTAAACCAAACCTGCACAATGAATAACAACAAAGAAACAAAAGGTATCTGGAATGTAATTGGTGCCTCTTCACTGGGTACTTTAATTGAATGGTACGACTTTTACATATTTGGAAGTCTTGCAGTAGTTATTGCCAATCAATTTTTTCCCAAGACCAATCCAACTGCAGCGCTACTATCAACATTAGCTACTTTTGCTGCCGGATTTATTGTAAGGCCTTTTGGGGCATTGGTTTTTGGAAGATTAGGGGATATGATAGGAAGAAAGTACACGTTTTTATTGACGTTGGTGTTGATGGGGCTGTCTACTTTTTTCATTGGATGCATACCCAGTTATGAAAGCATCGGCTTTCTTGCCCCAATATTGGTGTTGATTTTACGATTAATTCAGGGGTTGGCACTTGGCGGAGAATATGGCGGTGCAGCAACGTATGTGGCAGAGCATTCGCCTAGTAATAAACGCGGTTTTTATACCTCCTGGATTCAGACAACCGCCACTTTAGGGTTATTTATTTCATTGGGTGTTATTCTTTTAACGAGAAATTTTTTAGATGCCGACAAAGCTAAATCCATCGCAAAATTTAATGATTGGGGCTGGAGAATACCTTTCTTAATTTCAAGTTTACTGGTAGTTGTATCAGTTTATATCCGTATTAAAATGGCAGAGTCGCCATTGTATGCTAAACTTAAATCGGAGGGAAAAACATCGGTAAATCCATTAAAAGAAAGCTTTGGGCATAGGGCAAATTTAAAAATGGTATTACTTGCTTTGTTTGGCGCTACCATGGGTCAGGGGGTAGTTTGGTATACCGGGCAGTTTTACGCACAATCATTTTTAGAAAACGTTTGTAAAGTAGATTTTGAACAATCGAGAACCATACTAATTTGGGCGATATTATTTGCAACACCTTTTTTTGTGGTGTTCGGATCATTAAGTGATAGAATTGGCAGAAAATGGATTATGCTAACAGGTATGTTTTTGGCCGTCGTCTCTTATAATTATTTGTTTAATTCGATATTTCAAATAGTGGACGCTTCAAATAAAACAGAAATTGCGGAATTGAAAAAAGTGGACTATAAACTTACCGCAATTGCCAACTCAACAGACTCTATCAGAAAGGTAGTTACCTCCACTATTTATACAGATGGCATGACTATGGTAGAAACTAAAATAGATACTGCTTATGCTGCTGCTGATAAAAAAACGCTTAAGCCAGTAATTAATATTGCAAAAAATGTAACCAATAGTGATTATTGGAAATTGGTTGGGATAGTATTTATTTTGATTTTATACGTTACGCTAGTTTATGGACCAATAGCCGCTTTTCTTGTAGAAATGTTTCCTACAAAAATCAGGTACACTTCCATGTCGTTACCTTACCATATTGGAAATGGTGTATTTGGTGGGTTAACGCCTTTTGTTGCAACACTTTTAACTACTATTTATATAGATAATAAAGTGGTGGGACTCATGTACCCTATTGTTATAGCAACTATTTGTTTAGTAATTGGCGCTATATATATCAGTAATAAAATTGATTCAGATGTGAATGATTAATTATTCATAAAATTATTTAATTAAAAAAAGAAATCAAATGTTGAATACAATTAAAAGATATGCCGGAATTATTTGGATTATACTTGGACCTATTGCCATATACTTCTTACTACAAACTGCAAGTAATGAAATAGCGAAGAAGCCGGGTATAGATACGATTATACAATGGGGCGTATTTGTTGTAGTATTTTTCCCTATTGCAATAGGATTTATTTTATTTGGATTATATGCCCTTCAGGGAGATTATGATCATTTACCTGATAGCTCTGTTGAAATAGATGATTAAGACTCCACAGCAGTTTAATGAGTTGATTATCATAAGGAATTAAAACACACTCGATATTTTGAGATGATGAATTTATCGGGGGTATTTTAATTCCTTATCAACGTTACTATTCCTTTTCTGATTAACTTAATGCCATTTACATCAAAACATTCTACTACCCACGAGTAGCTTTCCAGTGGTGCTTTAAGTCCATTTGCCAAAACACCATCCCATCCTTTGGTTAAATCATTGGTGTCGAATATTTTTTCTCCCCAGCGATTAAATATTCTAAAGCTCTGTAATGATTTAATATTAACATAGAAAGGAATGAATACATCATTAGCTCCATCACCATTAGGTGTAAACGCTGTTGGGGTATACACTTCAGGCTTTTCAAACACCCACACTTCCTGTTGGTCATTTATTTCGCAACCGCTGCTGTCGCTGATTAAAATGTTGTAATTTATTTTGTTGGGTATTGCAGACAAGTAAAGCGCATTGGTAACTTGCTGTGTTGGATTAGATAATCCGGTAGATGGTGACCACAAATAGCTGATACCGTCATTTGCAGCCATTAAGGTAAGCGCTTCTCCTTTTGTAGCATAGATGAGCGGATAAACACTATCTGGCCTACTTACCAGTTTAATATTTAAGCGCTTTAACATGGTGTCTTTTAATTGAGGGCAATTTGATCCTTCAACGATCATTTGCACATCATAATTATTAGGGTTGTTAAATGTATGTTGTGCATTAAATAATAAAGAAGAGGTTGCGTCACCAAATTCCCATTTCACCATATTAAATCCTCTATCGCCATACCCTTTAGTGGAGTTATTAATGAAGGTAATGGGTTTGCCTGCACATAAGCTAGAATAGCTAAAATCGGCAGTTGGCTTTCCTATAACTGCAATGGTTGCAGTTTTTGAAGAGGAAACACAACTACTATCGCTAGATATAGACAAAGTAATTGTATAATTACCCGGTGCAGTATATTGATGTATTGGCGATAACACATTGCTTGTTTTACCATCACCAAAATCCCAGAGAATATTATTGAAAGCCATACTACCCCAGCCCAAAGTGCTATTGTTAATTGGATTAAGGTCGGTGCCCATACAAACTGAAGCAGGCGTTAAGAATTCTGCTTTAGGCGCTCCGAAAATTTTAATGCGTTTTCTTAACGTATCAGAAAAACATCCGTTTGCATTTTTCACAAATAAAGAAGGATAGTATAATCCATGTACGTTATAGTCGTGGGTGATTGATGGAGTTTTTCCTTCAATACCGTCATCAAAATTCCATAATCGATCAGTGATGGCACTGGTGGGTGAAACAGACATATCAAAGAAGGTTACTCGAAGATTTCCTTTACAAGAAACGGTATCGGTAACTCTATAATTCACCATTGGTCGGGCGTAAACAATTTGTGTATTGACAGTAGTATCAGCACAGCCATTTACGCTGGTAACTATGAGTCTTATATCATAGGTAGTGTCGGAAGCTGTGTGATTGTCGGGGAAAGAGAACATTGGTGAAGCAGCAATATTATCACTTATCAATACTCCATCTATTGGAGAAGCAGATGTTCTGTTATAAACACTCCAGCTATAGTTTTCCGGTGTTTTAACTTGTGAAAGATTATCTACTGTTTTTACTAACCCATGCAGCGGCATTGCACAATCGCTGTTTCCACCATTCAATAAGAAATTAGCTTCCGGCTTTGGATAAAGTAATACATATTTACTCAGCGTGTCTTTACAACCCGATGCAGACGAAACGATTAATTTAATTTCAAATAGTTCATCGTTGGTGTAGGAGTTGTTTATTAGTTGAAAAACAGGATTAGCAAATGTAGTAAGTTGTAAAACATCATTGATATACCATTGATACACTAACCCGGTTTTATTTCCAATTGCATTAATGTATGAATTGTCATTAATCCTTATGGATTGCGAGTTGCAATATTTAATTGTATCGTCTATACTATTATTTAATTTAAACAATGCTGTAGGGGTAGGTAATGTTTTTACTGTATCAAATGCTGATACAGGTCCGCAACCACCTTTGGTATTGTCGGCCACTAACTCAAAAATATAGGTAGTGCCAGATGCAGGTAATACCACGGGTGCAGGATTGGCATCAGTGCTAAATATCACCCCATTTAATTTCCATTGATACGCATCTGCGTATTTAGAGTTATTCGTGAGATTAACCGTTAAAGGAGAGCAACCAGAATCGGGGTAAGCAGTCAATTTAGGTTGAGGTAACGGTAATAGTGTAATGGTTTTCTCAAAATAATCATTACAACCGGAAAATGATGCTTTTGCAATTAACCGAACTTTAAAATTAATGGGGTCAGTAGTATTTGGTGGTGAAGTAAAGGTATGGTTAAACTGTGTAGAAGTCGCCGACTTAGTAACTCCATCAACCAGCCATTCATAATCAACCACATCAGCTCCTCCATATGTAGTAGTATTGGTGAAGGTAGCGTTTGCCGACAAACCACAATAAACCGTATCTGGAACAGTAAATCTTGGTTTTGGCGTCTCATCTACTTTTAATGATTTAATGATTGTATCAGTGCAACCAAAGCTATTAAATGCTACCAACTTTACTTTATACGAACCTGGTTGTGAAATAGTATAATTAATAATAAGTCCGGAACGTTTTCCATCTGGTATTTCAACACCTGCCTCATTAAGGAAATACCAGTTTGCAGTGGTATAATCCGGTGAATTAGTTGTTCCAACAAACGTAAACGGAGCACAATTAAATGTACCTGAATTATTTGTAAAATCAGCTATAGGAGAAGGGTTGATTGTTACAACAAGAGATGTGTCTTTCTGACAAGTACTTCCAGGATTGATTTTATCGACTGTTAATTTGATGGTATAAGTACCAGGGAATAAATATTTATGTGTAGGATGTACAACATTTATTACCTCAGGTGATCCATCCCCAAAATTCCAGGTATATTGAATATCGGAGTCATAGGTAGATAAATTGGTGATGCGGACACTATCTTTTTGACAATACGCTGTTGAGTCGGTCTTGAATGATGCAACAGGGGTAGGATAAATAGTAACCGAAGCAAATGAGGTTGTGTCTGCACATCCATCGTTGGTGCCCCGTAGTTTAATGGTGAAGGTGCCAGAAGTGGTATACCAATGTTTAATGGTATCTATACTCTTTGTGGTAGTATAGTTAGGAGTACCGTCGCCAAAATCAACCACATATTTAGTCCCACCTGATGAAGTATTCCGCATAATAACTTCCTGAGGAGTACAGCCGTAGGTGCCAGGGCCATCCACAACAATTTTAGGGAATACTGTGTTGGAATATACTAAAATTGGAACGGCAAAGCTATCTACACCACATTCATTAAAGGCATAAATCTTTACATTAAAAGTATCGGTTACGTCTGTTATGAACTTATGATAGATTCTTTTGAACTTATCAGGAGAACTAACTAAAAGCGTATCTCTTTTGCCATCATCCCAGTCCCATATAAAATAAATCGGTTCACTGCCTTTAGAAATATTTCTGAAGCCCAATGGTATGGAGGAGCAAGTAACAGTGGTATCGGGCTGGAACAATGCATTAGGTAATGATTTGATTAATACAGAATCTTTAATGATTAGTGTATCACAAACTGTCATTACTTTTAAGGTGATATAATAAGTAGTATCCTTGTAATTAATGTTATCCGGATTAAACAAAATACTATCCGGTTGAACAAGCGTAGAAATTGGTAAGCCGTTGCCAAAATTCCATTCATATTTAGTTCCGTTCAGTACATTAACCGGTGTAGTGGTGTTTTTAAAATAAATCTTATAAGGCCCGCAAACAGAATCAGTACTTTTGGTAAAACCAGGTATTGGTTTTTGAACGGTGTAAAGGGTTATAGAACTGGTATCATCTTTACAACCATACGCACTCTTAGCAATCAGCGTAATAACAACCGTATCCGCAGGGTTAAGAATGGCATGATTAGGTACAGCTAATCCTGTTCCAATTAACATGCCGTCTGCAAACCATTTATATTGCGTTTCATCGTTTGCTTCGGTATATCGAATTACATTAAGATGATTTTTTAGGATGAACGGCGCACATGCAATGGTAGTATCTGTAGTAAATTCAGATTTAGCATCCGGTCTAACTACAACATTTACATTAAAGGAATTGCCTACACAATTACCCACGTCTCCGGATTTTGGTGTTACGGTATACTGAACAAGCTGTGAAACTTGCGTAACATTTTGAAGTGAGCCACTGATGTTTCCAACTCCTGTTGATTGATTTTGTTCACCATTAACATTCGGGTTATCCGTAAACGTCCAGGTATACGTTGTTGCATTTGGAACAATTGTAGTTGGCTGATCATTAACCGGAATTACAGAGAATGTTCCATTATTACAAATGGTATCTGCATGTAAACCAATTTCCGGAGTAGGATTAATTGCAACTTTAACTGTAAATGAATCTCCCTTACATTTTCCACCAACAGAAGGTTGTACCCTATAATAAAGCGTGTCTTGTTGGTTGGTTTTGTTACGTAAGGTATCGCTGATAGAATCTCTTAGTGCAATAACCTGTTCATACCCATTGATTTTTATATTTGAAATTACGTTCCAGGTATAGGTGGTTCCAACTGGTACGATATCTCCCCTAAATAAATTCTCCGGCTTAATTTTAAAGGAACTATTGCTACAAATGGTGGTAACAGTATCCAGTATCTCCGGTGTTGGACTTACCGCTATGCGTACATCAAACGTATCACTCACGCAATGGCCTAGCTGACCCGACTCACCTACTACCCGATATCTTACTTCCCGCAACACATTCGTGTTATTCGTTAATGTGCCCCCTATCGTATCCTTCCCTATTGTCTCATTGGCTTCTCCATCTATATCTCCATTGTCGATGTACCACCACCTATACTTTATACCTACCGGTACAATCGTGTCGCCATTGTTCTTCGGTGCCACACTAAACGATGTACCACTACATATCGTATCGCGCAACTCCGGTAACTCCGGACGGGTATATACATATACTTTTACACTAAAGCTATCACCATAACA
>CANHJH010000132.1 GCA_947460365.1 Sphingobacteriia bacterium
ACCTTGTCTTGTAACTGCAACTACTTTCATTTTAGCAATTTCCCCTACAATGGCTTTAGCTTTTTGCGTAGTTGCAATCAATCGATTATCTGAATCATGATAAACAAAAACATTTATTTCATCTCCAATTCTGAGAGTTGAAGGCGCAAATCTTTTAGGCAACAAAATACCTTCTTCTCCATTATCTAAATAATAGCCAAACTCAACCTTACGATTAACCTTTAGTGTATTATAATTGCCAACTTTAATATCAATCATCTTATTTGTTTAAAACAGTTCAGTTTGTGCTTTATCTTTTTTAGAAGGTGGTTCCCAAGTCATTTCAATGGTCTTACTAAAATCGGTCAATTTAGCACCAACGGCTTTCCAGCCCATCACTTCCACCATTTTTGCAACTTTAAACTTCGCTGTTCTAATAGTTTGTCCGCGACCAGTTTGAACAATCAAAACAGGTTCATTATCAGTTGAAACAGCTTCTAATCTATTCCCTTTACCTTCTTTTATAAAGAGGAATTTAGTTTTAAGTGTAGAAGTTTCGATTTTAAACCTTTTGATATTGTATTGATTTTTTTCCTGATCAAGGTAGATGGCTGAAATTGTTTTATCGGGATTGAATTGTTCGATTAACATTACTTGTTCGGGTTCAAATCTTTGAGCGATTTCAGTATCGGTTAATTCGTACGTTCCATCTTTATAAAATACAACTATTTTTTCTTCTTCGAAGGATCCTAAATATTTTCCTTTTTCCTCCGTATTTAACCTGCCGAATTTATCATCAAACCAAAGTTTTCTGCCGGCTAATGTGCTCTTACCGGCTTCTTTTAATTTAACGGATTTAATAGCATATTTAGTCACTTGATTACCAATACTGGCTCTTCCTTTAATTTCAAGTTCTTCGAAATGAAAATCGAGTTCTTTGGTGCGAGCCGGACTATTGGGGCTAAGTAAAATTTTAACCACTTCAGCTTCACCGTTTAAGTTAGCCGTGAAATAGTGAACCCTGCTTTTTTCTGCACCTTTAGTTAGGTCGTATTCTTTTTCGCGAGTGATACCGGTAACATTGAAACGTTTAGCAAAACTTACTGCAGTTTTGCCATCTACATAAATCAAGTTGTAAGTAGTTCGTTCATCATTTTTTTGAAATACGGCTGCATAAATAACGTCTTTACCAATAAAAGTTTTCTCTGAAACCTTTACCACTTTCATGATACCGGCTCTGGTAAAAGCAATGATATCATCATAATCGGAGCACTCACATAAGAACTCTTCTTTTTTAAGTCCTGTTCCAATAAATCCTTCACTTCTATTGATGTACACTTTAGTATTAGCAATAGCCACTTGCTTAACCTGAATAGTATCAAATTCTTTGATTTCGGTTTTACGTTCTTTTCCTTTACCGTATTTCTTTAATAAATTATCGAAATAGGCAACAGCAAAATCGGTTAAATTGTCTAAATCAAATTTCACTTGCTTAATATCAGCTTCAATTGCTTTGATTTGAGCATTCAGTTCATTGATATCTAATCTATAGATTCTTCTTACAGGCTTCTCGGTTAACTTTAGAATATCTTCTCTTTGAATCTCTCTTTTAAGCTTCTTTTTAAATGGCAAGAATGCTTTATCAATTGCTTCTATAACCTTATCCCAGGTAGCATGTTTTTGTTCTAGTTCTTTGTATATTTTCTCTTCAAAGAATATTTTTTCCAAAGAAGTGTAATGCCATTTTTCCTGTAATTCGGCCAGGCGTATTTCTAACTCAAGTTTTAAAAGTCCCTTTGTATTATCTACAGAGGATCTAAGCAATTCATGTACGGTTAAAAACTTGGGTTTATTTTCTTCAATAACACAAGCATTAGGAGATAAACTCACTTCACAATCTGTAAAGGCGTACAATGCATCTATAGTGATATCCGGGGAAATACCGGCTGCAAGGTCAATTTGAATTTCTACATCTTTAGCGGTAACATCGGTAACTTTTTTGATTTTTATTTTACCTTGATCATTTGCTTTGGTGATGCTTTCCATTAATTGAGAAGTAGTTACACTGTATGGAACATCTTTAATGACCAACGTTTTTTTATCGAGTTCTTCAATATGAGCCCTAACACGTACTTTACCACCACGTTTACCTTCATTATAATTAGATACATCAATCATACCGGCCGTTAAAAAATCGGGGTATAATTCGAACTTTCTTCCTTTTAAATATTTAATAGACGCTTCAATCAGTTCACAAAAATTGTGGGGCAATATTTTGGTAGATAACCCCACAGCGATTCCATCGGCTCCCTGAGCCAATAGTAATGGAAATTTCATAGGGAGGTTAACCGGTTCATTTTTTCGGCCGTCATAGCTTAATTGCCATTCGGTTGTTTTTTGATTGAACGCAACATCCAATGCGAACTTAGACAAACGAGCTTCTATATAACGAGAAGCAGCTGCAGAATCACCAGTTCTAACATCACCCCAGTTACCTTGGGTATCAATTAATAAATCTTTTTGACCCATATTTACCAAAGCATCGCCAATACTCGCATCGCCATGAGGATGGTACTGCATACTTTGCCCGATAATATTGGCAACTTTATTGAATCTGCCATCATCCATTTCTTTCATGGAATGAAGAATTCTACGATGTACCGGTTTTAGTCCATCTTCAATAGCAGGAACAGCACGTTCTAAAATAACATAAGAGGCATACTCTAAAAACCAGTTTTTGTATTGCCCTTGAACGCCACTCTCGCTCTCCATAAATTTATTATCACTTTTCACTTTTGCCATTGTAACTAAATTATATCTACTATTAATTATTTTTCTGACCAATCTCTAAAGGTGTCATCCTTAGCGTCATCTAATCCATTTAATTCAAACATTACAAAGTTGGTATCCGCTATAACTTCGTGCCATGCCCATGGTTCAACAGAAACGAATGCCGGTGCAACTATTTTAACTGAGCCTTTAATATCACTTCTTACATCAAACCAATTTAGAGTAGCTTCTCCCTGCATTAAAATAAACTGTTCGGGATTCTTTGAAACTGCAGTTCCTTTGTGATAATGCTGCCCGTTAACGGAGCCCGCATTTCTATAAGCTACAATAAATTGTCCGGTTCTATCTGTACTAAAATAATGTGTTGCGCCACGTTCACTTTCTCCAATTTTATCTAGCGTTTTAACTGTTACCATAATCATTCATTTACGGCAGTTAAAGACGGTAGTTGGATGGTTAAATCTTTCCATCCCTTTTCCCAGTCGCCATTCACCAATATTTTTTCAGCATTAGCCAACTCTTTTAAACGCCAAACTAAAAAAGCATCTCCTGTTTGATTAGGCATTTTACTCATAGCAGCAGATAAAACCTTATTGAGTTTTTGTGCATCTGATGTAATCTGTGCTATCAAATATTTATCAAAGAAATCAACCTCTTTCCCAGCAATTTTCTTCCCTCCTTCTAAAAAACGCACCAATGTATTTTCGGAGCAGATTTTCTTCCATTCATCTGGGTCAACTTCAAATTCACTCAGCGTAATTGGTCGAGCTAACTTTTTAGCTTTTAAAAATTCTTTGGGCTGAATTTGATGTAACTGCGTGGGATAAAAAATATTCCCTTTTTCATTAAAAAAAGGAAGATTGTTTAAATAAAGTATTTGAATTCTACCAGCAAAATCTTTCAACTGACTCATCAACCAATAATACCCACAAACATCATGGGCGTTTTGTCCCATCCAAATCCAAACTTCTGCGGCATTGTCTTCCGACATTTTTTGTAACAATTGATGTACGGTTAATTTATCATCAACAATGTCTAATTGATCTTCGTAAGGGGAGTGCATTAATACTGTGCTCCACCAATCTCTTCGCAATTGGTATCCTTCAGTAGTATAGATATTGTCAACAGGACCAACGGCAAAATCATCTTTAATTTCAACAATATCACCCTGAAGCTGTTCATCCATATCAAGTGCTTGCTGTAATACAGGCACATTAGCTGAATCAAAAACTATATGAATCATTTTATTGTACATTTTTAATTACTAATTCTCTACTAAATCCAACTCAACTTTTAAATTGTTGATGATGAATTCTTGTCGCTCCATGGTATTTTTTCCCATATAGTATTCAAGTAAATCTTGGATATGGTCACCTTGTTCGAGAATAACTGGTTGTAAACGAATATCCTGACCAATGAATCTGCCAAACTCAGTCGGTGAAATTTCACCTAACCCTTTAAATCGGGTAATTTCGGGTTTGTTACCTAGTTTTTTGACCGCAGCTTGTTTTTCTGATTCATCATAACAATAAATAGTTTCCTGTTTATTTCTTACGCGAAACAATGGAGTTTCTAAGATATAAACATGTCCTTTTTTAACTAAATCCGGGAAGAATTGTAGGAAGAAGGTCATTAACAATAGTCGAATATGCATACCGTCTACATCGGCATCTGTTGCAATTACAATATTGTTGTAGCGCAAGCCTTCGAGGCCATCTTCAATATTCAATGCATGTTGTAATAAATTAAATTCTTCATTTTGGTAAACCACTTTTTTGGTTTCTCCAAAAGAGTTGAGCGGTTTACCACGCAAACTAAATACAGCTTGCGTATCAACATTTCTCGATTTAGTAATACTTCCACTGGCACTATCACCCTCAGTAATAAAGATGGTGGTATTATTTTGTGTAGCGATAAAAGATTCTTTGTTTTTTACAGGCAGTTCATCGTTTAAATGTACTCTGCAATCTCTTAGTTTTTTGTTATGTAAATTGGCTTTTTTAGCGCGTTCATTGGCTAATTTTTTAATGCCGGCCAATTCTTTACGTTCGCGTTCACTTTGTTCAATTCTTTTCTTTAATGCATCGGCAGTTACAGGGTTTCTATGAAGAAAATTATCGAGTTCTTTAGCCAAAAATTCTAACACAAAATTCTTCATACTAGGCCCACCGTCATACACTATTTGAGAGCCTAATTTTGTTTTAGTCTGGCTTTCAAAAACGGGCTCTTGAACTCTTACAGAAACAGCAGCAACAATACTTGTACGTACATCCGCTGCGTCGTAATCTTTCTTAAAATAATCTCTGATAACTTTAACATACGCTTCTCTAAAAGCTTGCTGATGCGTACCACCTTGAGTGGTATACTGACCATTTACAAAAGAGAAAATATCTTCCCCATAATCATTGTTATGAGAGAGCGCTACTTCAATGTCCTCCCCTTTTATATGAATGATAGGATAACGAAGTTCATCGGGATTGGTTTTCCTTTGCAAGAGATCTAAAAGACCATTTTTACTGAGATATTTTTTATTATTGAAATTAATCGTTAACCCTGCGTTGAGGTAGCAGTAATTCCACAATTGATTTTCGAGGTATTCATATATGTAATGAAAATTGCGAAACACGCTTTCATCGGGCGTAAAAGAAACCAGCGTACCATTAGGTTCATCTGTTTTTACTTCTTTGTGTTCTTTTATAAGAATACCTTTTTCAAACTCAGCAGTTTTGGCTTTGCCTTCCCTATATGCAGTAACAATAAAGTAATCGCTCAAAGCATTTACGGCTTTAGTACCCACTCCATTTAACCCTACACTTTTTTGGAAAGCTTTGCTATCGTATTTAGCACCGGTATTGATCTTGCTCACCACATCTACCACTTTACCTAAGGGAATACCGCGACCATAATCGCGCACGGTAACTCTTTTATCATCAATAGATAAATCAACCTGCTTACCATATCCCATGGTGTATTCATCAATACAGTTGTCGATAACTTCTTTGATCAACACATAAATACCATCATCGGCAGCGGAACCGTCGCCCAATTTACCGATATACATACCAGGTCTGAGGCGGATATGTTCCCGCCAATCGAGTGATCGTATCGAATCCTCATCATACTGAACCACATTCTTAACTTCTGCCATAACTCAATTTTTGAATATCATTTTTGCCAACGGCAAATCTAAGTCCCTGAAATCGTAGCCCAATTTTTCTTTTCTACAAATTGGCCATTTATGTGGATAAATAACAGTTTTTTGTGGAATTTATGGCTCAGTGACTACCTTTGACAGCAATATGAGCAGTTTTACACCCATTACCGACCTGAAACACATTCATGAATTTTCTAAACTGAAGGAACGAGAGAACGATCGGTTTAAGGAATTCCTGGGCAATACGGTGTCGGAAGAAGTAGATGAATTGGTTCGTGAGTTAGATGCGATGGTTAGTCCAACGATAAGTTGTGTAACCTGTGGTAATTGCTGTAAGAGTTTAATGGTTTGTATAAATGATGCAGAGGCAGATGCGTTATCGGCACATTTAAATCAGTCGAGAAAGGAGTTTGATGATCAATATTTAGAAAAAGGCAGTAATGGCATGATGATTATGAACCGAATGCCTTGCCATTTTTTAGCGGATAATAAATGTACGGTTTACGAATATCGATTTGAAGGGTGCAAAGAATTTCCAGCCCTACACTTGCCTAATTTTAAGCGGAGGTTGTTTACCACTTTTATGCATTACGACAGATGTCCGATTATATTTAATGTAGTGGAGCAAATAAAGGACAGAATTGGATTTGAGAGAGATACAAACTAGAAATATGGCGGTACGATTTGGGATAGATGAATTGTTGGTAAGTGCACCAATATGGAAAAAGCAAAGGATTGGATTAATTACCAATGAAGCGGCAAGAACCTGCCACGGAGTGCAATCCAGAAAGGCATTGCAAGATGCCGGATTCAATATAGTTACTTTGTTTTCTCCGGAACATGGATTAGATGTAACAGGTGCTGATGGGGTTGCTGTTGCGGACGGGATAGATACTTTAACCCAATTACCCATCGTAAGTTTATACGGCACTAAACTGGCACCAGACCAAGATGATTTATTGAATATTGACTTGTTGGTGTTTGATGTGCCGGATACGGGCGTGCGCTTTTACACTTATTTATGGACACTTAGTTATGCCCTGGAAGCATGTGCACGATCGAAAAAGAAAATAATAGTATTAGACAGACCTAACCCCATTTCCGGCAATTTAACACTTGTAGAAGGGCCTTTTTTAGAAGAGCCTTGTGCATCATTTATTGGCAGATGGAATATGCCTGTTAGGCATAGTTGTACGTTAGGTGAACTGGCCCAATATTTTAATGAACAACAAAATATACAGGCTGATTTAGCCATTATATTGTGCAAAGACTGGGATAGAACAATGTTTCAACCCAATTGGGGAACACCGTTTGTTGCAACATCACCCGCTATACAAAGCTATCAATCGATGTTGTTGTATCCCGGGCTATGTTTTTTGGAGGCC
>CANHJH010000133.1 GCA_947460365.1 Sphingobacteriia bacterium
AAATTCAATATCTGTTTTATTTGAACTTTTAATTTCTTCCAAGCGCTTATAAAATTCATCGGCTATTTTTATATAGTTAGCGCCAGGTTGTGGAATGATTTGTAAGCCAACTGCACTCACGCCATTTAACCGCCAACTAAATTCATCTTGTTCCGGACCAATTTCTATTTTAGCTACATCTTGCAAACGTACTATGCCTGTTGCATCTTGGCGAATGATTAGGTTTCTAAAATCTTCTTCGGTAGTTAATCTACCCAAAGCGCGAATGGTTAATTCGGTATTATCACCATATATTTTTCCGGAGGGGATTTCGACATTTTCTGTGTTTAATGCAGTCCGAATATCACTAAAAGTAATATTAAATGCATTCAATTTATCGGGATTAATCCAGATACGCATGGCCGGACGTTTTTGTCCAACGATGTTTACCGAACTTACTTCTGCAATGGTTTGAAATCTTTCTTGCAAAACATTTTCGGCATAATCGCTCAATTCCATTAAGCCCTTTGTTTTGCTTTGCACTGCCATTAAAATAATGAAGTCGCTGTTGGCGTCTGACTTACTAACAACTGGTGGCGCATCAATATCTTGCGGAAGGCTTCTAACAGCCTGACTCACTTTATCACGCACATCATTAGCAGCTGCTTCCAGGTCTTCGGAGATATTAAATTCAACCGTTATGTTACTGGATCCATTAGTACTGGAAGAGGAGATGGAGCGAATACCAGGAATTCCATTGATCGACTTTTCGAGTGGTTCTGTTATCTGCGTTTCAATAATATCGGAATTAGCACCTGCATAAGAAGTTCTTACGTTTACAATAGGTGGATCAATGGCCGGATATTCTCTTACTGCTAAAAAGCTGAAACCTACTAGTCCAAACAAAATGATGAGAATATTCATCACTGTTGCAAGAATGGGTCGTTTTAAAGATAATTCTGAAATATTCATTGGAAGAAAATAGAGCTACTATTATTTTACGAGTTCAGACAGTTTTTTTACGCTTCTAATTTTAACCGGCGACTTAGGTCGAACAAACAAAACACCTGTTACCACAATACTATCACCAATATTGATTCCATTGGTTATTTCGGCCATTCCAGCGCTACGCAATCCAGTTTCCACGTCAACCATTACCCCAATGCCCTCTTTAACTACAATTAATTTTTTTGCTTTTGCATCAGGAATAATCGCATTGGTAGGTACCATAATTACATTTCTGCCGGAGCTACTTTGTAGAAATACTTTAACAAAAGTACCCGGATTAATGGCCGAACCAGTTAAAATTGCTCTTACTTTAAGGTTGCGAGTGGTTGCATTAATTTGCGGATCGGTAGCAACGATAACCGCATTTCTTTTAGCGTTGCTTTCATTGGATTGAATGGTAACAGTTGCCCCTTTATGAATGAGGTTTGCATATATTTCAGGGACATTGAAATCGATTTTAACCCGATCTACTTGTTGCAAGGTAGACAAAGCAGTAGCGGGAGTTACATAAGCACCCGGACTAATTAAGCGCAAGCCTAATACACCGGAAAATGGCGCTTTAATAATTGTTTTGTCGATCTGTGCCAATGTAACAGCCAAGTCGGCTTTATAGCTATTTACCTGATTAAAAGCAACATCATAATCAGCCTGATTGATCCCATTGATATCTAATAGTTTTTTAAGGCGCTGCTCCGTTTTTTGAGCCATATCTAACAGCACTTTTGTTTTATTGAGGGCGGCCTGTAAATCGGCATCATTTATTTTGGCTAAAACAGTTCCCTGTGCTACCCTGCCACCATCCGGAATGTTTAAATAAACCAGTCTGCCGCTGATTTCCGGATTAATATTAACCATTTCATTGGGCACCACAGCACCACTAACTTCAATAGTATTGGTGATGTTACTGGAACCGGCAATGATTACATCTACAATGGTAGGGCCTTGATTTTTACCGGCTTGAGGCGGTGTGTCTTTTTTTCCTTTACAAGCAATCAGCAATGCGGCTAAGGATAAATAAGTAAGCGTTTTCTTCATGATTATAACTTCGGATTTCACCGCTTTAAGCGGTAATGATTTTGCCAAGAGCAATTTGAAGGTATACCTGATAGTTTATTATTTAATCTTGAATACCGGCATATTGCAAAAGCAAAATTATGGAAGTTATAAAGGTATAATTTATTTAAAGTAGTTGGAGTAAGATTATATGAATGGTTGAGGGAATAAAAGACTATTCAGATAATTTGCCTGTCTTTCATCTATAAACCCCTTAGGGATGAGCTATTTGAAGCACGCTTGTTTCATCATTAATAATTAAATAGTGGATTAAAATTAGAAAAATCAGCGAGGTACTATTTTCAAGATGACCTCAGAATCATCTGCAAAAGCATTACATGAGGTTAAATAAGCCTGCATATCATCCATTTCCTCTGCATATACATTTGCGCTGAACTCTTGCGCCCTTTGCAACATTTTGATGTATGTATCACACTTCCGTTGTTTCGTAAATGTCTTCAATGCGCCCATATAGTCGTCTCTAAATACAGTTGGAATGATGATTTTTGATTGACATGCTTTTACCAACTCTGCATTCATCATAACTCTTGCGATACGCCCATTTCCATCTAAAAATGGATGTACTTCACTAATAACAAACATAATGTAAGCTGCTTTAGCAAATGGGTTATCCAATGCCCTATAAAAATCGTAGCTCTGAATTAATGTACCTCCAACTAAGTTAAAATCTACAAAAGCTGTACTCCCCGCAAAATTATTCTTGTTTTTAAACAAACCGGGATTTATATCTGTTCTCGCACTCAATAATATCGAATGACGAAATGAAAGAATCTTCAGCAACTCTTCTGGCGATGAAGGGGTAATGTCCATTTCCTTTTTGTTAGAAACAAGCTGATATGTTCCCAATATATCATGACTATCATCGTTTCTTTCGGCAAGCGGTTTATTAGTTCTAATAATTTTTTTTGCCTCTTCAATTTCAAATACAGTCCCTTCAATGTAATTGGAAAAGTAACTTTCAAAAAAAGCAAAATTTCTGAATGATGTAGTGGTATAATTATTGTCTGGTCGAAATGGGAATGCTGCATTCTTTAATGCTCTAAACAACATTTCAAATAATTCCACCCTCGCTGGATCGTATGGTTTCCCGAATGCTCGGGCTTTTGCTAATGGAGAACTTAAGATTTTTGAAGTTTTGGTCGTTAACAAAGCGCTTATCAAGCGGTTCAATTTCTTAAATTCATTATGCATGTCTAGTTGCTCAGCAATTACTCGTGCTCGATCTCTTAATTTATTAATTTCATCCTCGCCAGTCACTCGAATAATCTCCTCCAAGCGATTCTCAATTTCTGGCAAACTCAAACATTTTGAGGCACTACCTAATTTTCTTGAAGTTTGTAAATTCTCTAAAAATGCACGTGCCTTCTGGGAAGCAAACAATTCACCTGAAAATTTATGGTCTCCTTCTATTGGTGAAGGACCTTCAATAAACTGTAGTGTAATCCCAGGAATATTAACTTTTTTGGTATAGGTAGTTGTTAGAAATATTTTTCCAGATTTTGTAGGCTGAAACTCAAATGCAGAACGATGGCTTAAAAGTGTTCCAGGGTAGAGATTTCCCAAAATCTTAAATATATTTCTTCTTATAATCAACTCAATAGGATCAGTCATATTAGGTGAATAGACTCTTGGCGAAATTTTTCTAATAACACCCGTTTTGAGCAATTTTGAGATTTGCATTGAAATCTTATGATCCTTTGAACCAAAAATCACTTCTTGCATGTGAAGTGGCCAATTATTTTCCACTATCTTTCATATTTAACCTAAAAATATATATTATTTTCCACTATAAACAAATTATTGCAAATTATTTTCCATTATAAAGTTATTTCGATGCATCCCCCCTGACCCGCCCATATCTGTAAGCGATAAGTAGAAGTATACGATTTTCGTAACGAATAATACATAATTTTTGGCAAAAAGGGTGCAGAGAAAATGGTAATAAGGATGCAGAGAAAATAGTTAAAACCAAAGAGGCTGCCCAAATGGGCAGCCTCTTTGTTACTTATTAACTAAGGGGGTTAATTATTTAACGTCCCAGAATAATTTAGTATTTAAATTGTCATTTGCTTTTACAGTACTGTAATTAGCAGTATTGTATACGCTTTCACTGCTAGGATAAATCCATCTTACAGGAGGTAATTTTTGATCTGAATTAGCATCTGATTGGAAAACTAAAGATGGAGACTTTAATCTTCTTAATTCAGCCCAGTTGTCTAAAGATTGAACAACATTAAAATGTAACCATTTTTGGTTAGCAATTAATGCAACTTGTGCATCTTTAGTAGTAGCTAAGCTGAAATCAATACCAGGTTTAGCTAAATAAGCAGTAACCTCAGCAGATGTGTATGGAGTAAGCGCAGGAGCAATACTATTATTGCTGATCTTTCTTACATCGTAGTAGAAGTCAATTGATTGCTGAATACCTTTTTCGTAAGCAGTTTTAGCATCAGCGGCATTACCGGCATTTGCATGGTATTCCGCTATCATGAAACTAACTTCAGCAGCATTAATTAACACACCAGGGAAGTATTCGTTTCTGCTTATAGTAGAACGATTGTAATAAGCAGCTAATCTTGCAACACCTGCCATGCTATCTTGCAAAGAAGAACGATCCAATTGATTGATACCCATGTAAACACCTTTAGCAGAATCACCTGCCTCGAATACAGCACGTAAACGTGGATCTGCATTGGTATTCATGTGATCAATCATAGCCTTACTAGCGATGTTACCACCCCAGTCTTCTAAACCTGATCTAAAACCTCTAGAGGTTAAATCAGAGTTTAAATCTTTAACATTGATTTGAATGTTTCCAGCGTTATCAGCAACAACTGGATATTTAACTGCATCTTTTAAAATTGCATCAATTTCAGTACCAACTCTAGCTTTCATTGTAGCAACACCAGATACACGAGTTAAGATTCTTAAACGTAATGAATTGCAATAAGCTTGCCATTTAGCTTTACTACCTCTGTTGATGTAATCTTGGTTAGTTAATGAGGTTTGAGTTAATGATGTAATAGTCATAGTGCTCAATTCATCAGCAAACGCTTTCAAATCATCTAACATTTTAGTGTAAACGGTAGCAGCATCATCATAAGAAGCTAAAGAAGCTAAATAATTACCACCGTTTGTACTTAAATTTCCCGCTTTTGAAAAAGGGATGCTTCCGTGAAGGTCAACCATTTTCTGCGTAAAATCATACAAATAAATAGTAGCAGTAATAAAGAATATTCTTTTTTCTGCCTGATCAGCAGCGCTCAATGTGCTATACACTTTTTGCATTTCTCTGTACTGAGCCAATAATCCATAATAAGCGTTCCAGTAACCACTGATACCCGCTTCACCAGGAACATATTGTTTATCTGTATTGGTAAAACCAACCGCTTGTGTATAACGAGTTGTTGTTGTTCTTAATACAACAAAATAATTCCAATAATCTGGTAAAACAAAAGTTGAATTAGATTTCAAAAAACCTGCATATTGCTTTTCAACGCTTGTTACAGATATTTTAGACGGATCTGCATAGTTATCTGCAAAATCAGCCTTTTTACAAGACGTTAGTGCCACCCCAAGTGACAATGACGTTATGATTAATAGTTTTTTCATTTAATTATAATTTTACTGATACTTAATATTTACTGTAATTATGTTTAGCTTTTATTTATTAAAATGAAGCTCTTAACATAATTCCAAAGCTTCTGCTAGATGGGTTAGTACCAACGTTGTTAACGTTTTGGTACCATCTTGAACCTGCAGTAGTTTGTTCAGCATCGATATCTTTAATAGTTCTGTATAAATAGAATAAGTTTCTACCGAAAACAGATAATCTTAATTTATTAGCACCAATTTTAGCTGCGATTTTGCTTCCAAAAGAATAACCTAAGCTTAACTCACGCATTTTGATATAGCTGTTCTCTTTGACATATAGCTCATA
Organism: Sphingobacteriia bacterium; assembly: GCA_947460365.1. GTDB lineage: Bacteria > Bacteroidota > Bacteroidia > Chitinophagales > Chitinophagaceae > Sediminibacterium. The sequence continues at coordinate 6,002 of CANHJH010000133.1, forward strand.
ACGAGTGTTTGGGCTATATTGAGGACCACCCCAGTTGTAAGTAGAGTTGTAGTAAGTAGCCTGAGAAACTATTTTAGTATTCTTTGAGCCATCTGCTAATACTCCATCCATTAACATACCATCGTTAAAAGTTTGTTCTACACCATTTACTATAGCTTTGTATTGTAAACCACCGCGAGAAGCATCCATAGCTGTTAAACTTTCTTCAGTTAAACCTCTACTTGTTAACCAGTTAATACCAGTAGGCATAACGTGACCACCATAACGGAAGTCGATCAACGCATCTAAGCTAAAGTTTTTGTAAGTAAAGGTATTGCTTAAACCACCTGTTAATTTAGGCATAGCATTACCAACTTTGATCATTTTATTTGGATCAACTAAATATAAACCATTACTTCCAACAACTTTTTCGCCTTTAGTATTAGTTAATATAGGATGTGATAAAATGTCTCCCATTGGTTGACCAACTTCAGATACTAACTGAGCAGCATTACCATCGTAATCAGCATGCAACAAGTTAGTTAAACCTGGAGCTAATGCTTCTACTTTGTTTGCATTCTTAGCTAAATTTAAAGTCGCATCCCATTTGAAATCTTTCTTATCGATAATTAAACCATTGATTGACAATTCAATACCTTGGTTTCTTAAAGTACCAATATTAGTTAAGATAGAACCAGCTCCAGATGTAGGAGGTAAGGTTAATGGTAAGATTTGATCTTTAACCTGTGCATTGTAGTAAGCAAGGTCTAAACCAAAACGGTTTTTCAAGAAACGGAATTCTAAACCGAATTCAATTTCATTCTTTTGTTCAGGTCTGATTAAATCGTTTCCGAAAGTACCGGTAGGTACAGTAGTGTATAGAATTGGTTGTGCACCACCTTGGTTGCCCAATGTGCTTTGGTTATAGGCCACATTTGCACTGTACGCAGATGGGTAGTTACCCACTATACCCCAAGAAGCTCTTAATTTACCATAAGAAATAAATGAAGGCATAGAGAACGCATCAGAGAACACAAAGCTTGCATTTGCTGAAGGGTATACAAAGCTATTGTTGTTAGGATTCATTGTTGAAGTTCTGTCGCGACGTACAGTTGCTTCAGCAAATAAATAATTCTTATAGCTTGCATTCAAAGTACCTAAAAACGCATCTCTAACCATTGAACTTCTGAAAGAACCACTGTTTGGTGTATTTACAGAAGCTGCAATATCAAACATGTTTTCAGTGCTTAACCCACCATTGGTACCGCGGCTTACGCTGCTAGCACTTTCTTTGGTTGCAGTATAACCACCA
>CANHJH010000134.1 GCA_947460365.1 Sphingobacteriia bacterium
AATGCCAAAATGATTTCCCTTCGGGCAATGGCATAGAAGCCAAAGATGGAGCTTCCGCTTCTTCAGAAGGAATCAAGGAACCACTTTTAATAGTCTTTGCTAAATTAACGACCATTAAAACAGCACCAGCCAAATATACAGTGCCACCTAATCCTCTTAGAATATACATTGGAATAATACGGGTAACTGTTTCTAAAAATTGGTATTTTAATTGACCTTCAGCTGTAAATTCTTTCCACATCAAAGCTTGAGAAAATGCAGCCCAATACATAGGAATTGCGTACAACAATATACCCACGGTACCGATTAAGAAATGGGTATTTGCCCACTTTTTTGAATATAAAGTAGTATTAAATAATCGTGGAATCAGCCAATATAACATACCGAAAGTTAAAAATCCATTCCAGCCTAAAGCACCAACGTGAACGTGTGCAACAATCCAATCAGTATAGTGTGCAATAGCATTTACGTTTTTTAAAGAAAGCATCGGCCCTTCAAAAGTGCTCATACCATAACAGGTAAGGGCTACCACAAACATTTTTAAAATAGGATCTTCTTTCACTTTATCCCATGCACCGCGTAAAGTAAATAAGCCGTTTAACATTCCACCCCAACTTGGTAATATCAACATGATACTAAAAACTACCCCTAAAGATTGAGCCCAATCAGGAAGTGCCGTATATAATAAATGGTGAGGGCCAGCCCAGATATAAATAAATATTAAGGCCCAGAAGTGAATAATACTCCAGCGATAAGAATATACTGGTCTGTTTGCAGCTTTAGGAACAAAATAATACATCAAGCCCAAGTATGGTGTTGTAAGAAAAAATGCAACCGCATTATGACCATACCACCATTGTACCAATGCATCTTGTACACCGGCATATAAACTATAACTATGCGTAAATGAAGTTGGAATGGCAAATGAATTCACAATGTGCAACAATGCAACAGTAACCCAGGTTCCAATTAAGAACCATATTGCTACATAAAGATGTCGCTCTCTTCTTGTTAGAATGGTACCAAACATGTTCACTCCAAAAACTACCCATATGAGTGCAACAGCAATATCAATAGGCCAAATCAACTCTGCATATTCCTTCCCTTCAGTTAAACCAAGCGGAAGCGTTATTGCAGCAAATACAATGATCAGTTGCCATCCCCAAAAATGGATGTTACTTAATGCTTTACGCCACATACTTGTTTTGAGCAAACGAGGCAACATATAGTATGTTCCGGTAAAAATACCATTCCCTACAAATGCAAAAATCACCGCATTCGTATGTAGTGGACGAAGTCGGCCAAAGGAGATAAATGAAATACCAAAATTAAGTGCCGGAAACGCAAGCTGGAAAGCTATAATAACTCCTACCAACATACCTACTAAAGACCACAGTATGGTTGCGTAAGCAAAGTTTCGGACAATCTTATTGTCGTAATTAAATTTTTCTAAGTGCATGTTTATTGATTTTTCTGTTCTGTATTTTTATGGTCAAATAAAATTTTATTAGCTGGAGAAAAATTATCATCAAACTGACCAGATTGAGCCCCCCATATAAATGCTATTAAAAATCCGATAGCTACGGTTAAACTCACTGCAAGTAGTAAAATAATAACATTCATTTGTTTGTATTTACGGATTTTTGTAATTAGTATTTATGGTTATGGTGATCATTACCATGATGATGTGTAGGTGGTATATGTTTTTTTTCAGAAAATCAGTAATTGGTTGAATGATGAATATTAAAACATTTTTTTTCTATTATTATGGAGCCAACCAGTGTAGTGAGTACAATACTAGATGTACTTAAGGGCATTAATATTGCGGCAACTAGTGGCGACATTTGAGCAGTTACAGAGAGATATATTCCGAATACATTATACACCAGAGAAATAATGAAAGTGAGTGTAATTAATTTTTTAGAGTAAATGGCAGCCTTAATAAAGTGATAAAAATATGGCAGTTTGCTGGCAAGTAAAATACCATCACTAGCCGGTGAAAATTGAATGGTATTATCAACCACAGCAATTCCAATATTACTTTTACTTAATGCACCTGCATCGTTTAGTCCATCACCCACCATCATCACTATGTTGCTATTTTGTTGCAAAGAGCCAATATAGTGTAGCTTGTCTAATGGAGATTGTTGAAATAAGAAATCTATTTTACGATTAAACAGACTGGTAAGATATTGTTCGGATCTACTATTGTCGCCGCTTAAAACAGAAACAGGATAAGGCAAATCAAAAATCATTGTTTCTATATGTTTACGTAGCAAATTATTAACAGCATAATTTCCAAGCACAATATCGTTAACTGCAATCCACACCTGACTGTCATTTTTATATTCATCTGCATTGCTCACAAAAGATGCAGAGCCCGCTTTGTAATGAACATCATTTTCCCATGCTTCTAATCCTTTACCAGTCACTTCTTTTACATTTTGCAAAGTATACCCATCCACATGATTTAAGGAGCGAGCTATACTTTTACTTAAAGGATGTAAAGATTGTGCAAACATAGCAGCAAATATTTTTTCTGTATGTGGGTCAAGTTTATCACCAGTATATTTTACAGAAGACATATTTGGATAAGTAAGCGTTCCCGTTTTGTCAAAAACAATATGCTTAACAAACGGGATGGTTTGAAGAATGTTAGCATTTTTAAGATATAAACCATTTTTGCTAAAGATATTCATCAGAAATCCTTGCGTAAACGTAGTTGTTAGCAATAAAGCACATGGACAAGCTACTATTAAAACAGCAGTCATAGCATTCCACGCATTTACAGGCAATACATTTATCCAGTAAGTAAAAGCCGCAAAAGCGATGACAAATACAAAAGCTGCAAAATAATTACTGATCACCCCAGTAAATGAATACCCATTTTTTTCTTCTTTTTTAAAGGCTTCATTATTCCATAAGCGAGTAAAATTATTTTGTGAGAAAGGTTGTACAACCAATAAATCAATTACACCGTTTGTTTGCTTACCACCAGCATAAATAATATCCCCAATTTTAACACGGGTCGTTTCATTTTCACCGGTAACAAAGCTATAATCTATATCAGCTTTGCCTTTAACAAGAATTCCATCCACCGGAATTACTTCATTATTTCTAATTCTAATATTATCGTCAACTTTCACTTCATTTACTGGTAAGTAATATTCTTCATTAGTATCAGATACTTTGCATACCGCAATAGGAAAATAAGAGGTAAAGTCTCGATTAAATTTAAGATCAGCAAAGGTTTTAGTTTGAAAAGCCCTACCGAGTAACATGAAAAAAATAATGCCGGACATACTATCTAAATACCCCCCTCCTGTTTGCAAAACAATTTCATAAATACTTCTGGAGAAAGTTACCACTAATGCCAATGCAATAGGCGCATCTATATTAAGCATTTTTTGTTTGAAGCCAAACCATGAGTTAACAAAGAACTCTCTACCACTATATAATAATACTGGTAGAGATAAAAATAAATTGAACCATCTGAAAACTTCTACAGATAAACCATCTTTTGCCATTACTTCTAAGCCAAGATATTCGGGAAAGCTTAACATCATAATATTAGCAAAACAAAAGCCAGCGACTCCAATTTTAATGATCGATTTTCTGGAAAGTACTTTATTTTTTTTTATTGATGCCTGATTTATATCAAGTGCCACATGAGGTTCATACCCAATAGAAGCCAACAATTCTGCTACTTCACGAACAGACAATTTAAATTGGTTGAAATGAACAGTAACTTCTTTATCAGGAAAATTTACAGAAGAGAAAAATATGGCAGAATTAATTTTATGTAAATTTTCTAAAAGCCATAAACATGAACTACAATGAATTTGAGGTAAATAAAATTTAACAGCCGTTTGTTGCTGGTTAGCGAAAGTGACAAACTTAGCAGCAATTACCGGATTATCTAAAAAAGCAAACTTATGCGTATCCATACTGCTATTTACTTTAATTCCTGCAACATCATTAAATGTATAATAATCGCATAAAGTATTCTTATTTAAAATTTGATAAACTGTTTTACAACCGGAGCAACAGAATTTTTTTGAATCAAATACAAGTAAATCGGCGGGCTCGCATAAATCATTACAATGAAAGCAACGGGTAGTATTTAAAATAGTTTGACTCATAGCAGAGATGGAATTATTTCTTTTTTATGTGTTTTTTTGGAATTTAAGAAGTTATTTTTTTTGCTTGTAGCTTTGACAATTCAAAATAATTTTTCTTGAAGCAGCTGCAGGAATTTAATCGATCATCAATCATTTTATACCAAGCGGCTTTTTCTTCAACAAAAGCAGTAACAAAAGCAGCAACTAGCAATTGTTGGGATTTAGCATCCCACAAAGGTTTTTGAAGCATTAAAGCTATTTTTTTTATGTGATGCATTAGTTTATGTTCTTTACTTCTGGTAAGTTGAAGTAAATCAGCCAAATTAGGCATAGGCGTATTAACACTTTCTGAATGAAAGACTTTTAATACCGAAGGAAAAACCAGCTTTTGTTCATAAGTTATTAAAGAAGTTAATTCATTTTTTACTTCATTAATTAAATTGATCAACACATGTAAGTCGGGAGGAGTAGCTTTAGCCGTTTCTAGATAAGTTAAGGCATCCGCAATTTTATTGTTTAATAGCGGATATACATCCACCATTATATGATCAATTATTTGTTTGGTGTTTTCTGCATGCTTACACATGTTCATCATAATTTACCACACAAAAGTGCCCATAAATTATCTATAAAAACATGAATAATACAGACTCAAAACATGATTTTTATCATGTTTTACTTAATCTTCGATATTAGCTGTTTGAATTAGCTGCGGTAAGTTTAATATCTTGATTTTTTTACCTTGCAGTTCTATTATTTTATCGTGGTTAAACTCAGATAATAGCCTGATACAGCTTTCGGTAGAAGTTCCCACATAATCAGCTATTTCTTCACGAGATAAATTTACCATAATCGTTTGCTGATCTTCTTCCAGACCATATGTAGCTTTTAGGAAAAGTAATGCTTCAGCCATTCGTTCACGAACATTTTTTTGAGAAAGGGAAACAATATGATCTTCCGCTTCTTTCAGATCGCGACTCATTTTCCTCACAACCTCAAACATTAGTTTTGGAGTGCTCTCCATCGATTTAAAGAAGAAATCTTTTTCAATTAAACAGATGGAAGCATCTTCTAGGGTAATTGCAGAAGATGCATATCTTTCATTAGATAACAATGCTCTATAACCAACAATATCACCGGATTTTGCCAACCGAAGAATTTGTTCTTTCCCATCATAACCGGTTGTAGAAATTTTAATTTTCCCACTATTAATACAGTATAACCCATTGGGAATTCCATTTTCAGAAAATACATATTGCCCTTTTTTGTAAATATTACAAGCCTTATGCATAGACATTTCAGATAAATGATCACCTTCTAACACATTAAAAACGGAATGCATTCTTACATTACAATGATTACATCCGGTTTCAAATAGTATTGGTTTTTTCATTCATCGTACAATTTAAGTAATACAAAATTAGTTAATTATTATATCACGTAGTATATTAAAGGAGATTTTAATATTGAATTATTTAGTTAATGATAATATTAAAGATTCATTAGCAAGGATGGTGAATGTTTCACCAACTTTAACCCTACTTATTACATTGAATCCTCCACTAAATGGCATTGTTCTTTCCCTGTAATTGCTTAAACTGATTGTTTTATTCTCAGACGTTGTATTGTAAATACACATTACTGTCTCGTTTTGGGTATACCTAAAATATACATACACGCCATCTTTGGGAAGCCACTGCATTGTTTTTCCTAATTGAAGTGCGTTGCTGTTTTTCCGAAAATTAGCCAATGTTTTTACATGCTCAAACGCTTCCTGTTCTTTTGGACTTCTACCGGTTGCAATAAATTTATTTTCAGCGTCATCCTTAAACCCACCGGGAAAATCAAGGCGCACCATTCCATCATTGGGGTTTTTAAAATTTTTCATCCAAATTTCTGTACCATAATACAATTGAGGAATGCCACGAAGTGTAAGCAATAAGTTAATTCCCATTTTATATTTGTTCATATCTTCTCCTACAACAGAAACAAATCTTTCCATATCGTGGTTGTCGAGAAATATGCAATTTTTTTCAGGAGACTTATACATAATATCTTCTGCCAGTGTCATGTAAAGCTTGGTTACCCCATCGGTCCATCCAATTGGCTTATTAATGGCATCAATGATAGCGTTGTTGATTGGAAAATCTGTAACTCCGGGTACATTGTGTTTAAAAGGAACATTCAAATTATTTTGTGTAAAATAGGCGCTACCTAGCACAGAGTTAGCAGTTGTTTCGCCAAAAATAGAAATAGTAGGATATTCTTTTTCTAATGCAGTATTTATTTTATTCATAAAATCCTCATCGCAATACTTGTAGGTATCAACACGCCAACCATCAATTCCAAACTCTTCTACGCACCAAATTGCGTGTTGAATTAAGAAATTAGCAACAAATGGATTACGTTGATTTACATCGGGCAAATGAGGTACGAACCAACCGTCGAGCATCACTTTTTTATCGTCTACATTTCCGTTGTTACTAAATATGGGCTCATTTCTATGATTGGTATTGGTGTATGACTTCCATTGATTAATCCAATCTTTTGCAGGAGCATCTTTATACAACCAATGTTCGATGCCTACATGATTATACACAGCGTCCTGAATGATTTTAATACCCATTGCATGTGCTGCATCAATAAGTTTTTTATACGCTATTTCACCACCTAATCTTTTATCGATGGCATAGTGGTCCGTAAACCAATAACCATGATATCCTGCCATCATACCAGCTTGCTCAGTTTCTAGGGGCATATCATTTTCCAGAACAGGTGTTAACCATAGTGCAGTTACCCCCATTTCTTTCAAATAATCTAAATGATTGATAATCCCCTGAAAATCTCCCCCATGGCGAACGATGGGATCTTTTCTATTACAAAGGGTATCTTTATATTCAGCAATACGGTCGTTAGATATATCCCCGTTACTAAACCGATCGGGCATTACTAAATAGATAAGATCTTTAGAATTTACACCTTGTACAAACTGCTTACCGGCTCCTTTCCTTCTTGCTTTTAACACCCATTTCAATGTGGTTGATTTACCTTTTGATTGCAAGACTATATTTACATTACCAGGTTTTGTAGAGGAGGAAACAACTAGATCTAAAGCTAAGTATTTTCCATTTTCAAACGAATGAACTTTTTTTAAATGAACACCCGGAT
>CANHJH010000135.1 GCA_947460365.1 Sphingobacteriia bacterium
AGATTCAACAATCAACTGGTCACGTACCCAGTAAAAATATTTTTCATGCATTTAAACATAAACATTTGTCATGGGCAGTTGTAGCACAATTTTTTTATGTAGGTGCACAGGTAACGGTGTTTAGTATGTTTATTTTATATGCTGAAAAAGCTGCATTTCTTCAACAGGTAGATGCTGCTGATTATTTAGGAATCTGTGGAATTGCTTTTTTAATAGGTAGATTTTTAGGCACTTTCATTATGAAATATATACAACCACAAAAATTATTGTCGCTTTACGCAGCAATTAATGTTGTGTTATGCGTTGTTGCAATAGCAGGAAGTGGAATGATTACTATTTATGCAATTATTGGAATTTGCTTTTTTATGTCGATCATGTTCCCCACTATATTTTCATTGGGTATCAATGATTTAAAAGGAGATACAGAATTTGGTAGTAGTTTAATTATTATGTCGATTGTTGGTGGAGCAATTCTGCCAAGATTTTTTGGAATGATCAGTGACTGGACAGGAAATATTCAGTTGGGATATATCATTCCATTGATTTGTTTTGCAGTTATAGTTCTATTTGGTTGGAAAGGCTATAAAGTAACTTATAAAAATGATAGTTTATGATGCGATATTGTTTTGCAGTAGATTTAGTAAATGACGATCAATTAATTGCTGAATATGAGCAATACCACGAAAAAATTTGGCCTGAAATATATGCTTCTATTGTAGATGCCGGTATTATAGATATGGAAATTTATCGTATTGAAAATCGCCTGTTTATGATAATGGAAACCAAAGATTCTTTTTCTTTTGAGCTAAAATCTGAAATGGATTTAAAAAATCAAAAGGTGCAGGAGTGGGAGCAATTGATGTGGAAATATCAACAGGCTTTACCCTCAGCTAAAAAAGGAGAGAAGTGGATTTTGATGAAAAAAATATTTCATTTAAACTAGGGGAATGAAAATTATAGATACACACCAACATTTTTGGAAGTATAACTCTACCGACTTTGGATGGGTTACGGATGATATGCAGGTACTTCGAAAAGATTATTTACCGGATGAGCTTGAAGTAATTTTAAAAAATAATCAAGTTAATGGTTGTATTGCTGTTCAGGCAGATCAATCAGAAACAGAAACTAATTTTTTATTAGAATTAGCCGCATCCAATTCGTTTATTTCTGGTGTAGTGGGGTGGATTGATTTAAGGAATCAATTTCTTGATGAACGGTTACAACATTATAATCAATTCCCCAAACTAAAAGGATTCAGACACATATTACAAAGTGAAGAACCTGCTTTTATGTTGCAGGATGAATTTTTGAATGGAATAAATCTTTTGCAAAAATACAATTTCACTTATGATATATTAATATACCCAAAGCATTTAGCTGCTGCATTAGAATTGGCAAAGCAGTTCCCTCAACAATCTTTTGTTATTGATCATATGGCAAAACCGAATGTTAATCATAAAGAAATACATGAGTGGGAAAAAGGCATAAGAGCAATTAGTAATTGTGCTAATGTATATTGTAAGTTAAGTGGATTGGTTACCGAAGCTAATTGGCAAACTTGGACAAATCAAGATTTAGTACCTTATATAAATATTATTGTTCAAGCATTTGGTATAGACAGAATAATGTTTGGGAGTGATTGGCCCGTATGTTTATTAGCATCTACCTATGATAGATGGTTGTCTGTTGTTAAAAACTTTTTTTCGGAATACACAATAGCAGATCAAGAAAAAATATTTAGTCAAAATGCGATTAATTTTTATAATTTATAAATTAAAAATATATGGATTGTCAACTGCAAAATAAAGTAGTGATTGTATCAGGAGGCGCAAAAGGTATAGGTAAGGGAATCGTAGAGGTGTTGGCAAAAGAAGGAGCTATTCCTGTTATTATAGGAAGAAGTGAATCGGATAATTTAGAGGTAGTTAAAGAAATAGAAGCAGCTGGAGGACAAGCAGCACAGATTGTAGCTGAATTATCTATTCCGGAAGAATGTGAAATGGCTGTAAGAGATGTTGTAAAAAAGTTTGGCAGAATTGATGGCTTGATAAATAATGCAGGTGTAAATGATGGTGTTGGACTTGAACATGGAGATTATAAACGCTTTGTAGAAAGTTTGCATAAGAATGTAATTCATTATTATTTGTTGGCACATTTTGCATTGCCGGAATTAATAAAATCAAAAGGAAGTATTGTGAATATAACTTCCAAAACGGCAGAAACCGGACAAGGTAATACCTCCGCTTATGCAGCATCTAATGGGGGGAGAAATGCTTTGACAAGGGAATGGGCAGTAGAATTGGCAAAATATTCAATAAGAGTAAATGCTGTGGTAGTTGCAGAGTGTTACACTCCACTGTATGAAAAATGGATTAACACATTGCCTAATCCTAAAGAAAAATTAGCGGAGATTACTTCAAAAATTCCATTTGAAAAAAGATTTACAACTGCTGAAGAAATTGCCAACATGACTGTATTCTTACTATCGCCTTTGTCTAGCCACACAACAGGGCAATTAATTTATGTAGATGGAGGATATGTACATTTAGATAGAGCAATGAATTAAACTTATTGATAGTTAAATATTTTTTATGAAAAAATACACTTTTTTGATTGTCATTTATTGCTTAATTTTTTCTTTCGAAATGATGGCTCAATCAAAACATCAATTTGAAATTAAAGGTGGGGAGTTTGTATTTGATGGTAATGCTATTAAAATATATTCAGGTGAGATGCATTTTGCCAGAGTGCCAAAAGAATACTGGCGTCATCGTTTGAAAATGATGAAAGCAATGGGCTTGAATACTGTTGCAACTTATGTATTTTGGAACTATCATGAAGTTAGTCCGGGAAATTGGGATTTTAAAACGGGCAATAAAAATATAGCGGAGTTTATAAAAACTGCTGGAGAAGAGGGGTTGATGGTCATATTGCGTCCGGGCCCTTATGCATGTGCTGAATGGGAGTTTGGAGGTTATCCGTGGTGGCTTCAAAAAGAGCAATCATTAGTGATACGCTCAAATAATAAAGCATTTCTGGATTCGAGTAATACCTATATCCAACAACTTGCAAAACAAATTAAACCTTTATTAGTTACTAATGGAGGCCCAGTAATAATGGTACAGGCTGAAAATGAATTTGGTTCATACGTGGCACAAAGAAAGGATATACCATTAGCCGAGCATAAATTATACAATGCTAAAATAAAACAACTGTTAATAGATGCAGGAATTAATGTCCCATTATTTACATCGGATGGAAGTTGGCTATTTAGTGGTGGTGCAATAGAAGGTGTTTTACCAACAGCAAATGGAGAAGATGATGTAGTTAAATTAAAAAAGATAGTTAACGAATACAATAAAGGACAAGGTCCTTATATGGTTGCTGAATTTTATCCGGGCTGGTTAAGTCATTGGGTAGAACCCTTTCCAAATGTTTCTGTAGAATCAGTTGTTAAACAAACAGAAAAGTATTTACAAAATGGCGTTTCGTTTAATTACTATATGGTTCACGGAGGTACAAATTTTGCATTTACTTCCGGAGCAAATTATGATGCCAATCATGATATACAGCCCGATTTAACGAGTTATGATTATGATGCACCAATAAGTGAGGCAGGATGGGTAACCCCTAAGTATACGGCATTGAGAGAACTATTTGGGAAGTATTTAAACAAGCCCTTACCTAGTATACCCGCACCAATTTCTACCATTGCTATTCCATCAATAAAGTTGAATAAAACGGTTGATGCCTTTGCCGTAAAACAGAAATTAAAAATTGTTGAGTCTGATACTGCGCTAACTTTTGAAGATATGAATCAGGGGTATGGTTACATGTGGTACTCCAAACATTTCACTCAACCAATTAAGGGTAAATTACTAATAAAAGGCCTCAGAGATTTTGCTACTATTTATGTAAATGGTTCTAAAGTATCGGAACTAAACAGATATTTTAAAAATTATTCCTGTGAAGTTGATATTCCATTCAATTCCACCTTAGAAATCCTTGTTGAAAATATGGGAAGAATAAATTATGGAGCTGAAATTGTGCATAATTTGAAAGGTATTTTAGGTAAAGTAATGATAGACGATAATGACATTACAGGTGGTTGGAAAATGGCTGGAATGCCTTTAGCATATACTCCTGATTTAAACAATAATACGCCAAGCTATGCCAAAGGGCGTCCGGTTTTTTATCAGGGAAACTTTAATTTGCTACAAACCGGAGACACATTTTTAGATATGAGTAAATGGGGGAAGGGTATTGTTTTTGTGAATGGTCATCATATTGGTAGATATTGGAATCTTGGACCACAGCAAACTCTATACATTCCAGGAGTTTGGTTGAAAAAAGGTAAAAATGAAGTAATTGTTTTTGAACAGTTGAACGAAGTTAAACACACAGCATTACAAGCAGTTAAAGTACCTATTTTAAATAAATTGAAGCAATAAAAATTTATGACTGATTTAAAATGTTAAATTAAAAACAAAGTGTATGATTCAATTATTAAAGAAGAATAAAATCTTTGTTACTGTACTATTCAGTAATTTGATTTTAATGAGTAATGTGTTTTCACAAACACAAGAATATTTTCCTGATCCAAATCCGTTAATACAACAAAAGTTGGAGCAATGGAAAGATATGAAATTTGGTCTGCTAATGCATTGGGGACCATATAGTCAGTGGAGTGTTGTAGAAAGCTGGAGTATCTGTCCGGAAGATGTGGGTTGGGCAACAGGTGCGAGATTAGAAAAAAGACCCAATGTAGATTATAATTCATATGTAAAAGAGTATGAAAATTTACAGACAACATTTAATCCGTCAAAATTTGAACCAGAAAAATGGGCAGCTGCAGCAAAAGATGCAGGCATGAAATATGTTGTTTTTACTACAAAACATCATGATGGATTTTGTATGTTTGATACCAAAACTACCAATTACAAAATTACCGATAAAAATACTCCATTCTCCACCAATAAAAGAAGTAATGTGGTGAAAGAAGTATTCAATGCTTTTCGTAATGAAAATCTTTGGGTAGGTGCTTATTTCTCTAAACCAGATTGGCATAGTGAATATTACTGGTGGAATCGTTTCCCTGCGGTAGATCGTAATGTAAATTATGATATTAAAAAGCATCCGGATCGTTGGAAACAATTTGTTGATTATACGCATACTCAGATTGATGAGTTAATGAGTGATTATGGTAAAGTTGATATACTTTGGTTAGATGGAGGTTGGGTGAGAAGGAAAACTGAAGAGCAAGCTAAAAAAGATTATATTAAAAATTACGATGAAAACCATTTTGGTATCAACAGCCAAAATCAGGATATTGATATGGCATTGTTAACTAAAAAAGCAAGAGTTAAACAACCTGGTTTAATTGTTGTCGACAGAGATGTACCTGGTGAACAGCAAAATTATTTAACACCAGAACAACACATCCCTGAAACTGGTTTGCCTTATCCTTGGGAAACATGTATGACTATGGCAGGTAGTTGGAGTTATGCTAAAGATGATGTGTATAAACCCACTAAAGATCTTATAAATAAATTAGTAGATATTGTAAGTAAAGGCGGAAACTATTTATTGAATGTAGGCCCAAGTCCTGAAGGTGAGTGGCATGATGAAGCTTATCAAAGAATGACTGAAATCGGAAAATGGATTAGAACAAATGGGGAAGCCATATATAACTCACGAATGTCCAATGTTTTTGGGGAAGGTGATAAGATTCGTTTCACACAATCAAAGGATGGTAAAACTAAATTTATATTCTTGTTTGATTTCCCACAAGAAAAAATTGTAGTAACTAAATTGCCTATTGCTAAAAATGCTGTTGTACAAATGTTAGGAGCTGAGGGTAAATTAAAATATAAACAATTAACAAATGGAACAGAAATTAATATTCCTGCTTCATATAAAGTTAAATCTGATTATGTTTGGGTGCTTAAAGTTCAAGAACAGTAAGTATTTGAAGATTTTTTAAAATAAAATAGCTACGACGAAATTTAATATTACGTCGTAGCTATTTTATTTATATATTATTTACTTACTTAATAAGTAGTATTATTTTTTTAATTATTAAATAGTAATCGGAAAAATATTTATTTTCTTTCGTAAAATATAAATAAATATTTAAAAATTTAGAAATAAAAATACAATACAAAAAAAAACAATACAATAACATTCATTTCACAAAGCCCATCATTTTTTTATTAAAGCTTTAATTATTTTTTTTATGCTTTAATAAAACTCTTGATATTTAATTAATTTAATAATTTCACAAAGTTATATCCTATTTAGCCAAATCATTAATTGAATGAGATCCATATCCGCATACTTATGTGTTATTTCATTTATTTTCAGTTGGATATAATTTTTATAAAGTATTGAAATAATACTTTTTTAAATTAATTTTTAATAAATGAATAAATTAACATTGATTCATAGAATTTTTGTATCAATATTCTTTTTGGGTATGGTGCTTTTTTCTCAAAGTCTATTTGCACAAGGTGTGAAGATAGGCGACAACCCTACTAAATTAGATGTTGGTGCTTTATTGGATCTGCAGTCTTCAAAGAAGGGTTTAATAGTTCCCAGGATGAATACAATTGAAATGAATGCAATCAATGTTAGTCCGGGTATTTCCAAACCAAATGGATCAAACGGGTTAATCATTTATAATACGGATTCTTTAAGTTTATGTTACTACAATGGTTTTGGATGGTTGAGTGTAAGTTCGTTGTTAGAAAATCCTCAAAATACTGCTTTAATAAGAAAATTATTAAAGGATTATTGGTTCGATTTGCCAACTGGAGTGGTTACCGATTCTTTAATTACTGTCTTAAATGGACAAGTTAGAAAAAGGCCTTCTTCTCAATTTGTTTTTATTACAGATACATCTTTGATGTTGAAACCCTATGTTAGGTCCATAGTGTTTAATGATTCCATTTCCAATCTTAAGAAATATTTATCTGACAGTACAGGTGCGATACGTTTGGCATTGACCGATAGTTCAAAAAATATTCGCAAAGCGTTGGTGGATAGTACAGATAATCTTAAACAATATTTATCAGATAGTTCAAGTGCTATTCGCAAAGCTTTAGTAGATAGTACGGATAATCTTAAACAATATTTATCGGATAGTTCAAGTGCTATTCGTAAAGCGTTGGTTGATAGTACAGATAATCTTAAACAATATTTATCGGACAGTTCAAGTGCTATTCGCAAAGCGTTGGTAGATAGTACAGATAATCTTAAACAATATTTATCGGACA
>CANHJH010000136.1 GCA_947460365.1 Sphingobacteriia bacterium
ATAACAGGAAAAAGAACCTTTAGTTCAGATACAAAGACAATTTTTAAGTCGGCTATTGTTTTTTCCCCAATAAACATACTAATCATGGGCATTTTCTCCGCCAACTTTACCCGTAAAAAGTGTTCTATATGCTCTTCCACATAGGGCATTAACTTATTGATATTATCAGGGTTGGTAATTTTTACTTCAATGTCTTTGAAGGAAAGTAGTTCCTCACTTACCAGCTTTCCTAGTTTTTCTGCAAACTGTCGCTGGCGTTTAGGGAAAATCCCTTGAAAAGTAATTCCTAAAATTTTAACAGGATTTTTCGGATGAAAAAGCATCTTAATAGCGATCCAATTGGTAAACCATCCAATAAAAGCCGATATAAAAGGGATTAAAAAAAGTATATTCATAAGTTCTAAATTAAAAAAACCTATAAATATTGATTTTATAGGTTTTAAATGTAGGGAGAACGATGGGTCTCGAACCCACGGCCTTCAGTGCCACAAACTGACGCTCTAACCAACTGAGCTACGCTCTCCGTTTATTGGGCTGCGAAAATAGTATTTTTTTTCAAATAACCAATTCTTCAAATTATTGTTAATGATAAATATTCTGATTCTTCAATCACATTTTAGATTATTTTTGATACGATCATGCATAAAATCAAGCAATTTATGAAGAGTAGAAAGGGGGTTGTGCTTACCGCAATCGTATTATTCGGTACATTATTTTTCGCATTCCGTAGCAATAAGAATCAAATTGATGGGGGCGACCCGTTACAACAGCGTCTTTTAAATGCTGTTGGATCGCTATTGGAACAAGAACATTATAGTCCAAAAGTAGTGGACGACTCTTTCTCTAAGCAGGTTTTTAAAGAATTTATTGATGACTTAGATGGCGACAAAACTTTGTTTTTACAGTCAGATATTAATGCTTTAAAAAAATACGAAACAAGAATTGACGATGAAATACATGGAGCCGCGCTGCAATTTGAGCCTGCTATCAGTCTGATCTATGACAAAAGGTTAAATGAGGCAATAGAAATTTATAAAGAAATATTGTCAAAACCATTTGCATTTAATGTAGATGAATCTTTCTTACCAGATGCAAGCAAATTGGCATTCGCAGTTAATGAAACAGAGAGAAAAGAGCGCTGGAGAAAAAAACTAAAATACTTTACACTTGAACGATATATCGAACTTTTAGATCAAAAAGAAAAGAACAAGGATAAAAAGGATTTTATTGCTAAAAGTGAAGATAGTCTTGAATTGGATGCAAGAAATAGTACCCTAAAATTCATGGATCGATATTTTAGGAGAATTAAAAAAACATACGACGAAGAGAAAAGATTTACCGCTTTCATCAACGTAATTACCAATTTAATGGATCCGCATTCAGATTATTACCCTCCAATAGAAAAAAGAGGTTTTGATGAAAGAATGAGTAATAATTTTTATGGAATTGGAGCAACATTAACGCAGGATGATAATGGTGTTAAAATAGCCACGTTAGTAACGGGCGGAGCGGCGTGGAAAACCCGCCAAATTGTTGCTGGTGATATCATTGTAAAAGTTGGTCAATCCAGAGATAGCTTATTAGACATTTCTGGTTATGAAACAGAAGATGCAGTTAAGCTTATTAGAGGGAATAAGGGTACGGAAGTAACGCTAACTATTAAAAAACAAGACGGTACCCTCAAAACCTTATCAATTATAAGAGAAAAAATAGATACAGAAGATGGATTGGCAAGAAGCGCTGTAATAAAGAAGGGGAATGACAAATACGGATATATTTATTTGCCCGATTTTTATGCAAACTTTCAGGATAAAGATGGGTATAGATGTGCAACTGATGTAGCTAAAGAAGTGATTAAATTAAAAGAAGAGCAAGTTAAAGGTATTATGATTGACCTTCGGTTTAACGGAGGTGGTTCTTTAGCAGAAGTAGTGAAAATGGTAGGGCTATTTATAAAAAGCGGGTTAGTTGTTCAAGTTAAGGAAAGAGGTGGAGCAGTCGATAATATAACCTGGCGTGATACGGACGAATCCGTTTTATATGACGGCCCTCTAACAGTAATGGTAAATGAATTAAGTGCTTCAGCTAGTGAAATATTTGCAGCTGCCATTCAGGATTATCAGAGAGGCGTTATTATTGGAAGCTCCTCTACTTATGGGAAAGGAACAGTTCAAAGACCTATTCCTTTGGGAAGAACGGTAGACGCATATAGCGGCAGAACTGAATATGGTGCAGTAACTTTAACTTTTCAAAAATTTTATCGTGTAAATGGAGGTTCTACTCAATTAAATGGAGTTATTCCTGATGTGATCATTCCGGACACCTACGAATATCTTAAATTTCGTGAAAAAGATAATGCAAGTGCATTACCTTGGGATGCAATTCCTAAAGCGGATATTAAATTATGGCAATCCGGCTATTCCGAAAATTTATCAGCAATTAGTAAAAAAGCACAAGAGAAAATTGCCGCAGACTCAACATTCAGACTAGTTCAATCTAACTTAAAATGGTTGTCCAAAAACAATGAATTGCCTGTAAGTCTTAAAATCGAGCACTATCGAGACTTTAAAAAACAAGTAAGTAATTCAGTAAATCAAAATAATCAGTTATTAAAATTAAAGACTGAATTAGACGTATCTGTGATGGAAGCCGATAAGGATAAGTTTTTTAATAATCCGGATGAGAATAAGGGAAAAAGATTTCAAGAATGGCTTAAAGCGCTTAAATCTGACATGTATATTGCAGAAAGTTTGAATATAGTAAGTGAAATCGCTATGTCTAAGTTGGCTAGTTCTAATTAATTGTACTTTTTTATCATTTTTTATGCCTAATCCTGATGGAAAAAACAATTGCTAAAAAGTGGTTTGCATTGTATACAAAGCCACGCTGGGAAAAAAAAATCAATACTGCCCTTCTAAAAAAAGGGATTGAAAGTTGGTGTCCCTTACAAATTATAGAGAAACAATGGTCAGATAGGAAAAAAATAATTGAAGAACCCTTGTTTCGATCTTATGTTTTTGTAAGAATAAGTGCGGAAGAAAAAAACAATGTTTTAAATACAGATGGTGTTTTGAACTTTGTTTATTATTTGTCTAAGCCAGCTGTAATAAAAGATGAAGAAGTTAATAACATCCGAATGTATTTAGCCGATAAAGATGCTAGAATATCTATTATATCTGAAGAAGGATTTATGCAGGGGGAGAAGATCAAGATTAATTTTGGTGTTTTTATGGATAAAGAAGGTACCGTATTAAAGGGTAGCAAGAAAAAGATCTTTGTTCAATTACAGAGTTTAGGTCAGGTGATGGTTGTTGAATTTCCAGCTGAATATTTATCTCCAATTTAATGCGATAATCCATGTTTAGCTTTTTAAATAAATCATCAAAACCGGTACAAAGAGATCTGTCCTTTATTGGAGTTGATATGCATTCGCATTTACTCCCGGGTTTAGATGATGGAGCAGTAACCATGCAAGAAACATTACATTATTTTAAACGCATGAAATTGTGGGGTTACAGAAAATGTATTGTAACTCCACATATATTTTCAGGCGTTTATAATAATTCACCTCAGAATATATTGCCCGTCTATGAAAAAGTTAAGCAAGAACTTATTATAGCAGAAATCGATATAGAAATTGAAGTAGCTGCGGAATATATGTTGGATGACAGTTTTATGGAGCTCTTAAACAGAAATGAGCAAATTCTTTGTTTTGGCGATCGGTATGTTTTGATTGAAATGCCATTTGCAGCCCCTTCTCCATACATTGAATCTGCTATTTTTAATTTAATTCTCAAAGGATATACGCCCATTTTAGCTCATCCGGAACGTTATTCATATTATTTTGAGAATCTTGCTTACTATTCGCGATTAATTGATATGGGATGTTTTTTCCAGGTTAATATGCTTTCATTAAGTGGTTACTATGGGAAAAATGTAAAAAAAATCGCCACAACATTAATCAATAATAATATGGTGACCTTTATAGGTACAGACCTACATCATCTTAGTCATGCAAACGCAATCAAAGCTTTAACTGTTACGAAAGAGTTTTATAAAATTGTCGGAAAAATTCAATTAAAAAATAATGCTTTATAATTTCCAGTCAATCACCTGATTGGCCCATTCTAGTTTATAGGGTACGGTTACCCTGATGTAGTTATCAGTATAACCTTCCATCATCCCATCTTTATTGAATCCTTCAAACAACACTTTTCTTGTTTCTCCTACATGTTTGTTGGTGAAGTATTGTAATTTCATATACGATAAGTTCCGAAGTGTTTTATTCCGCTCATTTCTAATAGAAATGGGGACCACTTCTTTAAATTCTACTGCTTTTGTATGATCTCTTTCAGAATAAGTAAATACATGCAGGTAAGAAACATCTAACGAATGAAGAAAATCAAAAGTTTCTTTAAAATGAGCATCTGTTTCTCCCGGAAAACCTACAATTACATCCACTCCAATTGCAGCGTGTGGTATTAATTTTTTAATTAAATCAACCCTTTCCGCATATAGTTCCCTTTTATATCGTCTGCGCATTAAACCTAAAATTTCGTTGGATCCACTTTGTAAGGGTATATGAAAATGGGGCATGAATTGATCACTTTTAGCAACCCATTCAATAATTTCATTGGTAAGTAAGTTGGGTTCAATGGAGGATATCCTAAATCGAGCTATTCCATTTACTTCATCTAATGCTTTTACTAATTCAGTAAAATTTTCATCCTGTTTACTATCCCCATCTGGTCCTTTACCAAAATCTCCCAAATTAACTCCTGTAAGAACAATTTCCTTAACACCATCTGCGGCTAAATTATTGGCATGTTTTACCACATTGGCAATATTATCACTTCTGCTCTTGCCTCTTGCCATAGGAATGGTGCAAAAAGAACAGTTATAGTCGCAACCATCCTGTACTTTTAAAAAAGAGCGTGTACGGTCATTTTGAGAAAACGAAGCGTTAAATCCGGTTAATGCTTCAATATCGCAACTGCAAATCTTTGCTGCGTCATTGGTTTTGGTTAAATCTTTAATATGTTTTGCCAGATTGAACTTTTCGGCAGCTCCCAATACTAAATCAACCCCCGGAATTTGAGCAATCTCTTTTGGTTTAAGTTGAGCGTAGCATCCGGTAATAATCACAAAACTTTCAGGAGATTTTTTTTGAATCCGCCTCACTAACTGACGGCATTCTTTATCTGCATTATCAGTAACCGAACAGGTATTAATAACATAAACATCTGCAATATCGGTAAAATCTTTTTTTGCATATCCTTCATTTTCCATCATTCTGGAAATGGTAGAAGTCTCTGAAAAATTTAGTTTACAGCCAAGAGTATGAAATGCTACTGATTTATTTTTTTCCATCGGTACGCAAAGTTAAGGAGGCGAAATCAAAATAAGGTGAATTATGCATGTTATAATGCCAAGAAAATAATCATCTGGTAATGAAAAAGTCGCAATGTTTTCCTACTTTTCAATATGAAAATGAATAAAATTCTTCCATTTGTTTTGCTGCTTCTATTGGCTGTAGCATCTGTAGCGCTTAGAAATTGTAACAGCAAGCCCTTCAACCCAAATCGGCCAAAAGAAAAGCATCGTTCAACTCATTACAATCAATCTAATGCCAGTCAAAAGGGACTTAACCGAAATCCGGCTCATATTCAATATTCGAAACATGCCCGTTGTAGAATGAACTGTAGGGAAATTACCGAATCAGAAATTGTTACAATTTTAAAGACCGGCAAAATAAATTATAAAAAAAGTGAATTGGATCAAGGTGAATGCAGTAAAAAGTACGCAGTAGAAGGATATAGTAAAGATAATCAACATTTAAGAGTGGTATTTGCCCCCTGTAACAATGAGGTTACCGTAGTAACTTGTATTGATTTAGGGAAGGAATGGCAATGTGATTGTAAGTGATAATTAAAAAATATCCTAAAATAACAGGAATCTATTAGATAGTATTTTCATTTTTAGCTATAATAAACTATGTTTGCCCGTCGTAAAAAACAAAACGAATATGAAGTTTAACAAGATTAATAACATCACAGGATGGATTGTTTTTTTTATCGCTAGTGCTGTTTATTTGCTTACTGCTGAGGCAGGAGGTAGTTTTTGGGATTGCGGTGAATTTGTAAGTAGTTGTTTTAAATTGCAAATTCCACACCCTCCGGGCGCACCCTTGTTTGTAATTCTAGGAAGAGTCTTTGTAGTATTATTTGGAGATAATCCTGCTAATGCCGCAAAAGCAGTGAATAGCATGAGTGCTTTAGCCAGCTCATTTACTATTTTATTTCTTTTCTGGACTATAACCCACTTCGCTCGCAGATTAGTTAATTTAAAAACAACCGAAACTGCTACATCAGCTCAGATCTTATCTGTTATGGGTGCTGGTATTGTTGGGGCTTTAGCTTATACTTTCAGCGATTCTTTCTGGTATAGTGCAGTTGAAGGAGAGGTTTACGCATTATCTAGTTTCTTTACGGCAATTGTATTTTGGGCCATCCTTAAATGGGAACATCAAGCTGATGAGCCTGGAGCTGATCGTTGGATCGTATTTATATTTTTCATGATGGGCTTATCTATTGGTGTCCATTTATTAAACTTATTGACTATCCCCGCTATTGTAATGGTTTATTACTTCCGCAAGCGCGATTCTTTTCATGTTGCATATCCCGCAATACGTGGTTGGTTTATTAAATTAGCCATCGTCGGTGGTATTTTGGCTTTTATCGGGGCTTTAATCAGTGCCGCTGCTGAAGCAACCGACAATGTACCAATGGATAATACCATTGCAGTTCTGGTAATTGTAGGGGTAGCAATTGCAATAGGCTTATTAATGCTCATTGAAAACTGGAAACCAACACAGAAAAGCTATTTTGGCGGGGTGTATATATTTTTTATCATTGGTTGTATCATTACCGGTTTAGTGCAAGTGGGTGTTATTCAATATTCTATTAAACTTGCCGGTACTTTCGATAGATGGTTCGTTAATGGAGCAGGTCTTCCGTTTTTTACAGGGTTTACCTTGTTTTTTATATTGGTAGCAGGGTTGATCTGGTACGGTTTAAAAGTTGCAGCGCAGAGATCTTGGCAATATTTAACACTATCTATTTGGTGTATTGCTTTTATGTTTATTGGGTATAGTACTTATTTAACTACAATGATCAGAAGTAGTGCTATCCTTCTGTAGATATGTACAATGTTGATAATCCTATGAGTTTAGTAGGCTATCTCGGCCGTGAGCAATATGGAGATTTCCC
>CANHJH010000137.1 GCA_947460365.1 Sphingobacteriia bacterium
CCACCTTGTTGAAGACTGAAAAAACCCACTAAATCTTCTTCCTGAACATTTATTTTTTCTTCAATTACATCCCAATCTTTGATCCACAAAATGGTATTCTCTGGTAAGAATTCTAACAAGGAGATTTTATTTTCACTGCCTTCTCCAAAGGTTTGTGGTAATTGATCTACATTAGGAATGATATTGACTTGCAACAATTTTCGTTCGCTCAGCTGTGTTTCCGGATCAAAAATTCGAATGCTATCTACTTCATTGCCAAATAATTCTAC
Source organism: Sphingobacteriia bacterium (assembly GCA_947460365.1). Taxonomy (GTDB): domain Bacteria; phylum Bacteroidota; class Bacteroidia; order Chitinophagales; family Chitinophagaceae; genus Sediminibacterium. Next base: position 270 of record CANHJH010000137.1, read on the forward strand.
CCGATAGGGTTTTTCATTTCCGAAAGAATAGATGTCCAAAATTCCACCACGGAGAGCAAATTGACCGGGTTCATACACAAAATCAGTTCTTTCAAAACCGTACATAACAAACAAGTCCATTAAACTTTCGGGATTAATGGTGTCGTTGGTTTTGATGCTGATGATGTTACTGCTGATGGTAGCAGGCTGAATAACTTTTTCGAAAATTGCTTCGGGGTAGCTGATGATGATTTTTTTATTTCCGCCTCGAGATAATTTAGTTAAGGCTTCCGTTCGAAGCATCAAATGAGAGCTGTTGAGAAGTTTAAAGTTCTTTCTATTTTTAAAGGAAGAAGGGAAATAAAATAAATCTAAAGCGCTGGTTAAGTTTTCAACTGTATTATGAAAATAAGCAGCTTCTTCTGCATCATTCAGCACAATCAAATGGTTTAGACCTTGTGCTTCAGGATGAGCAAAAATACTACTCACCAAGAACTCTGGACTACTTCCTATAACATTTTTAAGATAAATATGCTGGGTATCGGCATAAGAGAGCCTGTTCACTAGCTGATTAACCAGGGATGATTGTTGGTATTTTTCCAATAAAGACTGCAAGTTCATATACACATATCCCCTTTTAAAGAAAAGGTGTGCAAAGATACAGTAAGCCTAATAAGCGGCGTCATTATTCACCACAATCTTATGTTCGGTTAATCTCCCTTTTTCCACATTTACGATGTTAATGTTGTTTTGCACATCATAAAGATTGGCAAAATAGTAGTCGCGCACTTTAACAAAAACGGAATATTTGCCAATGGGCAAGGCTTTCGTAAATGAACCATTTGCGTCTGTTTGTGTTGAATCTATTGGTTTGGTAGAAATAGATGAAAAAAGAGCCGAATTATTGATTTGTATTGCCTGGGAAATATTGGTCGGCTCATAAAAATAAACGGTGGTAGGATACGCTTTTGGCGCAGGTGCCGGTCGGCCAATTTTAGGCATTTGATTGCCGGTAACAATGGTTACAGTGCCTGTAATACCTTGAAAAACAGGCTGATAGGCATTTTTTACAGAAGTGCCTTGGGGGGTATTCGCAACATCATCTATGTTGCTGTTACCTGTTTTTAAAGGGGTTTTACAAGATATGCTGAACATCATCAGGATAAATAAAGGAAAAAGAATAGGTCTCATACCACAATTTAAATATAGAAAGTATCTAAATTTAGAGCAGAATTTGCAAAGTTCCTAATAGAACCCTGAAAATTGAAAATTTTATGATAAAATACACATTTGCGTCACTAGTAGTACTTTTTTTGTTACAAACGGAGATGGCTGCTCAAATACATACAGATGAGAAAGGATTGATACAAAATTCAGTTCGGATAAAAAATGATCGACAACTCAATTATGCAAGAGCACTTTCATTGGCGAGAGAAAAAAAATGGAGCACAGAAATTACGCTATTGAATGGGGGAAAAGCAAGATTATCGGGGGTTGATGCCTTTGGATTGCCCATTTATGTAAAATCTACCAGTAATACTATTGCTGCGGCAACAACGAGAGCCAATCAACTTTGGCCTGGAGGCACAAGTGGATTGAATTTATCGGGTAGTACAGCTGCAATGACTAACAAATTGGCTGTGTGGGAATATGGAGGGATTCCTTTGTCTACGCATGTTGAATTTGGGGGTAGGCTTCTACAGAAAGATAACACGAGTTCAACAAGATCTGATCATGCTACGCATGTTTCCGGAACATTAATAGCTTCGGGAGTTAACCCTGTAGCAAAGGGGATGGCATATGGTATTCAGCGTTTACTTTCCTATGATGAAACCAATGATTTATCGGAGATGACAGCAGAAGCGGCCAATGGGCTATTACTTTCTAGTCATTCCTATGGTATAGTTGCTGGATGGGAGTATAACACAGACAAAAGCAGATGGGAATTCAATGGCAGACCCGGCGAAAATGACGACTATAAATATGGCTATTACAGTGCTGATGCCGCATTGCTGGATTCGATATTATATAATGCACCCAATTATATTATGGTAAATGCAGCAGGTAATGACAGAAGCACGAATGGGCCGGCGGTTGGAGAAGCCTATTTCAGACCGAATGCTTCGGGTGCAATGGTTGCTGCCGGCAATAGGCCATCTGGCATGAATAGCAATGATGGTTATGATATTTTAGCCGGTTACGGAATTGCCAAAAACAATATAACGATAGGAGCTGTTAATGGAATTCCTAATGGCTATAGTAAACCGGAAGATGTTGTGATGAGTAATTTTAGCGCTTGGGGGCCAACTGATGACGGAAGAATAAAGCCGGATTTAGTAGCAAATGGAGTAAGCGTTACTTCAAGTATTAGTACTAATACAACGGCATATGGAACATTTAACGGAACGTCAATGGCAACACCCAATGCCACGGGCTCCTTATTATTGTTACAAGAATATTATACAAAATTAAAACCCAATAACTTTATGCGTGGAGCTACGCTTAAAGCATTGGCTATACATACAACAGACGAAGCAGGAAACAGTGATGGACCTGATTACAAATTTGGATGGGGATTATTAAATGTAGAGAAAGCAGCAAAAGTATTAACGAATGCCATTCCATCGAACAATTCAGCTACTAGTTTAGATTTGGTATTAGAAAAAAATTTACTAAATGGGGAGACTTTTACACAAACAGTTGTAGCGAGTGGAAAAGTTCCATTGAAAGCAACAATTGCGTGGACCGATCCTGTAGCAGCGGTTAATACAGTTGAATCAACTACACTAAATGATCGCACCAAGAAATTGATTAATGATTTAGACATACAAATTACCAAGTCGGGTACTACTTATTTACCATGGACACTTGATGTGAATAACCCGGCCGGTGTTGCACTCAGGGCTAATAATAGTATAGATAATACTGAACGAATTGATGTAGACAATACTATACCGGGTGAAACCTATACCATTACAGTTACACACAAAGGAACATTGGCAAGGGGTTCACAAGCCTATTCATTAATCGTGAGTGGTGTGGGTGGTGTTGCGTATTGCAGTTCTAAATCAATATCCGGCGGAGCTAAAATAGACAGTGTTAGTTTCTCGAACATCAAATTAAAAAGCATTGCTGGATGCGCTAATTATTCCTTTAATTCTACTAATGTTGGAACAATTCAAGCCAAACAAACCATTCCATTTAACATACAACTGAGTACATGTGATGCATCTGCTAATAGTAGAATTGTAAAAATGTATATTGATTACAACAGCGATGGCGACTTTGCAGATGCAAATGAATTGGTAGCAACCAGTGGCACATTGGCCAGCTCTACTTCAACTTTTTCCGGAAATATTGTTACACCAGATAGTTTAACCATTGGCACATTAACATTGATGAGAATCATTGTTCAAGAAGCAAGTTCTGCACTAAGTGTTGAACCATGTGGAGATTATTCGAGAGGGGAAACACAAGATTTTAAGATTAGAGTAATAAATCCTGCAAATGATCTTATGCTTGCTAATATTGTTTCACCGGAATCAAATGGATGTGAAAATGCAAAGCAATATGTTACCGTAGAAATAAGTAATAATGGAAGTGTACCGCAAAGCAACGTACCCTTATCGGTTATCATTAAAAATGGAGCTGCAACAGTTGCAACATTAACGGCAACCTTTCCCGGCACACTAGCTGCATTATCAACGGCCAGATATACTTTTCAGACTCCGTTTAATAGCGTTGCCGGAGCTAATTACACATTCATTGCATCGGTTAATTTATCTACGGATCAAAATATTTCCAACAATACATATACCACTTCTATTCCAATTTCTGCAAAACCTGCAGCAGTTACCGGAGAGGGAAATATTTGCGGAAATAATGTGCTATTAAAAACACTCAATTCAAACAATGGGAATTATTTTTGGTATAATACCCAAACAAGTGAACAGCCATTTGCGTTAGGTACTAGTGCACTAACCACTACCATTAACCCCGACAGAACTTATTATGTTGCTAAAGAAGCGAAAGCAACTGTAGGTGCTACTTCTAAATTAAATTATACTAGTGGGAGTTATGGTAATTTATTTTCGGGCAACTTCATGAAGTTTAATGCAGCTGTGCCTTTAACAATTGAAAGTGTAAGATTATATACCAGCCAATCAGGTCAAGTGAAAATTACGGTTGCCAATAACTTAACAACATCCGGAACTTCAGGAGGTTATTCTTATCGTCCATTAAGTTCAACTACTATAAATGTTTATGCATCAAAGCCTACAGCACTGTCTGAATCCAGCAACGACCCTTCGGATTCCGGAATGGTATATGTAATTAATTTGCCAGTAACGGTTAGTGGAGATTGTATTTTAATTTTAGAATGTTTGAATGGTGCTACTATTTTTAGAAACAACAGCATAACGGGCACTACTTACCCAATGACCGTTTCTAACTTGTTTAGTTTTACGGGCAACAGTGCTTCATTAACTTCGGGCATTAATGCAGATAATTTTTATTACTTCTTTTACGATACCAAAATAAGTACAGGCTGTACCAGTGACCGAACAGGTATTATTGCATCATTAAGTGCAACTCCCACCATTTCACAAGTTGGAGATTCATTGGTTAGTAATATTAAAAGTGGGATTTTTCAATGGACGTTTAATGACACTGCTACCATTTCCGGATCAAATAGTTCATCCATCAAACCAACCAGAACAGGAAATTATAAATATACCGTAGTAGACGCCCAAGGCTGTGGCCAAACTTCTCCCAAAATTAACTATATAGTAACAGCCATCAATTCTGTTTCACCAGAGGAAATTAAACTTGCCGTTTCTCCTAATCCAAACAATGGCGTTTTTCAACTTACGTTTGAGGTAAAAAGCAGAAGTGATTTATCGATAGAAATTGTGAATGGAACTGGACAAAGAGTATTTGTAGCCAATCAATTAGGATTCATTGGTAAATACAACAAACAATTAAATTTACAGCAATTTGGCAGTGGGTTTTATTTATTAAAAATTCAGCACGATAAAAAAACTTACTTACAGAAAATACTTATAGAAAAATAAGAACAGCAACTAAAATTGACTCACCAAAGCATTTCTATACATCATAAGGTGTATAGAAATGCTTCTTATTGATAATTCTTTAAATTGCAATAAAAACATGGCATTAGAATGGCAAAAAGCGGTTGTTACCAAGATTGTTGATGAAACAGCCAACACCAAACGTTTTTGGATACAGGTGCCTGAAATGGAAAAATTTAATTTCGAACCGGGTCAATTTGTAACGCTAGACTTACCCATTCATGAACAAAAAAATAAACGTTGGAGAAGCTATTCTATTGCTTCTGCCCCTGATGGTACCAATACTATAGAGTTGGTCATTGTATTAAATGAAAAGGGGTTGGGTACGCCGCATCTATTTAATGATGTAGTAGTAGGTAGTGAATTGGTATTAAGAGGTCCACAGGGTAAATTTACCATGCCGGAACATTTAGACAGCGATTTATACCTTATTTGCACCGGTACAGGCATTGCTCCATTTCGCGCGATGGTGCATTATATTAATCGATTTAAAGTTCCGCACCAGCAAGTTCACTTAATTTTTGGTTGCCGACAGTTTGAAGATGCCTTATATGAAAAGGAGTTGAAAGATCTTGAACAGGAATTATCCGGTTTTCATTTTCATCCTTGCTTCTCCAGAGAAACGAATATTTCAGCAGGACAATATTCCGGTTATGTACATGATGTTTATGAAAAGTTAATCAATGAAAGTAGACAGGAAGACGGTTCAATTCCTCCTGCTTACTTTTACTTATGTGGTTGGAAAGCAATGGTAGATGGAGCTAAACAAAAGCTGCAAGACTTAGGCTATGATAAAAAAGCCATTCATCTTGAGCTTTATGGATAGCAAGCATTTCAATCAGTTAAGCTTCAGTTTATAAAGCCTAACTGATTGCATTTAATACCAATTGCTTTACAGCATCTATTGCAATTCTTTCTTGTTTCATAGAATCTCTGTAACGGATAGTTACCATATTGTCTTCTTTGGTTTGATGGTCAATGGTAACACAGAATGGGGTTCCAATAGCATCTTGACGACGATAACGTTTTCCTATTGCGTCTTTTTCTTCATAGAAACATTTAAAAGAAGCTTTACAATCATCCATCAAAGATCTGGCGATTTCGGGTAAACCATCTTTTTTAACCAATGGCAGAATGGCTAATTTGTAAGGGGCGATTTTTTCCGGTATATGTAAAACCACTCGGCTATCGGTAGTTCCATCTTCTTTTTGAATGGTTTCTTCTTCATAAGAATTAGATAGAATTAACAAGAACATTCTATCTAAGCCAATGGAGGTTTCTACAACATACGGAACGTAATTACCATAAGCTTTTCCGGTTGTTTCATCAATATCATTATCAAAATATTGTTGCTTCTTTTTGCTGAATGCCTGATGACTTTTTAAATCAAAATCGGTACGGCTGTGTATTCCTTCTACTTCTTTAAATCCAAATGGAAATTCGAATTCAATATCCAAGGCAGCATCCGCATAATGCGCTAATTTAACGTGGTTATGGTAGCGGTATTTATTGGCAGGAAGTCCTAAACTTAAATGCCATTTTAATCGTTCTTCTTTCCAGAAATTATACCACTCCATTTGAGTACCGGGGCGCACAAAAAACTGCATCTCCATTTGTTCAAACTCCCGCATACGAAATATAAACTGTCGGGCTACAATTTCATTTCTAAACGCTTTGCCGGTTTGTGCAATACCAAAAGGAATTTTCATTCTGGCAGTTTTTTGCACGTTCAGGAAGTTTACAAAAATACCTTGCGCTGTTTCCGGTCGTAAATAAATTGTATCGGCATCTTCTGCAACAGAACCCAATTGTGTAGAGAACATTAAGTTAAACTGGCGGATATCTGTCCAGTTGCTTGTTCCA
>CANHJH010000138.1 GCA_947460365.1 Sphingobacteriia bacterium
ACGTTCGATAAAATTGGCGCTACCGTATTTGCCAATGCTTGTGGACCTTGTATTGGTATGTGGGACAGAGTAGGTGCCGAAAAACAAGAACGCAATACCATTGTACACAGTTTCAATAGAAACTTTGCCAAGCGTGCCGATGGTAACCCTAATACAATGGCCTTTGTTGCAAGTCCGGAATTGGTTACCGCATTAGCCATTGCCGGAGATTTAACCTTTAACCCTATTACCGATTTCTTAACCAATGAGAAAGGAGAAAAAGTTAAGTTAGATGAACCAACCGGTATGGAATTACCTGAACGTGGCTTTGCAGTAGAAGATGCAGGTTACCAGGCGCCAGCAGCAGATGGTTCAGGTGTTTCTGTAAAAGTAGAACCTACCAGCAAAAGATTGCAATTATTAGATCCTTTTGCAGCATGGGAAGGTACTGATTTAAAAGGCTTGAAATTATTGGTAAAAGCTAAAGGCAAGTGTACTACCGACCATATTTCTATGGCAGGTCCATGGTTAAAATTCCGTGGTCACTTAGACAATATTTCTAACAATATGTTGATTGGGGCGGTAAACTTTTTCAACGAAAAAACCGACAATGTAAAAAATCAACTAACCGGTGAATATGGTGCTGTACCTGCTACACAACGTGCGTATAAGGCAGCTAATATAGGAACCATTGTGGTGGGAGATGAAAACTATGGAGAAGGAAGTTCTCGTGAGCACGCAGCCATGGAGCCTCGTCACTTAGGTGTTCGTGCCATATTGGTTAAATCTTTTGCCCGTATTCATGAAACCAATCTTAAAAAGCAAGGCATGTTAGCCCTTACTTTTAACGATAAAAATGATTACGATAAAATACAGGAAGACGATACCATCAGTATTGAAGGCTTAACTACTTTTGCTCCGGGTAAACCATTAACTATTGTATTGCAACATAAAGATGGCGCTACCGACAATATTGTGGTAAATCATACGTATAATGAACAACAAATCGAATGGTTTAAAGCCGGTGGTGCATTAAACATTATCCGTAAGCAAGTTGCTGGATAATTATTGAATGTATTATTTTGAAAATATCCTAAAGTCCTGTTGGATTCAACTCCGGCAGGACTTTATCATTTAACTGACCTCGCTTGAATTAATACCTAGTAAAAATTGAACAAAGCACTGCTTACCCTTTATCTGATAATTTTTAGTTGTTATATCGTTGCAACAAGGCAACCCGATTATTTTGATGGAGAAAAATATCCGGCAACCATTCACTTGGTGAAGGAAACGTTAACCAACAAAATAGTGCCAAAAGCTTATTATAGTATTGGAAAAAATACATACAGTATCAATGCCCAATACGTATTACATCGCTATAAAGAAGGCGATAAAGTGGTAGTAATTGTAGAACTGGAACACCCAGAGCAAGCAGCTGTATATCGGTTTTGGGGATACTGGATCACCTGGGAAGAATTATTGGCATCCTTCCTTATTGCCGTATTGTTGTTTCAGGTAGCAGTAGCTATTACCAATAACCCCACCGAAGAAGCATTAGCCGAGCAATTGAGTTATAAGGAAGAGAAGAAAACGAAGTATGTGTGAGGAATATGTTTTTGTAAACAAAAAGAAAAATATGCCGCAGTTTTCACTAAATTACTTGATAAAATAATTCAATGCAAAAATCAACTCCATCGGTTTTAATTAAGCTGTTTAATATACTGCTGTTTATCATTGCCTTGTATGTGAACTACTTATCTGTGGTATATAAAATAGGGGGCAAATCTATTCGTGAATTATCCGATAAATATGACAATCTTTTTACGCCTTCTTCCGGAACTTTTGCTATTTGGAGTATTATTTATTTGTTGATTGTGGTATTTCTGGTTCTTCAGTTTACCCAAAAATATGCGCATTTGCCTGTTGTACGCAATGGCTATTTTGCAATAAGTTGTTTATTGAACTGTGCCTGGATTATTTGCTGGCAGTTCGAGTATTTAATCATTTCCCTAATAGTAATGCTTGGTTTATTAACCACGCTTACCATCATCAACAAACAACTCAAAGAGGGGAGTAGTAGAATTTTAAAATTGGTATTTGGTATTTATTTGGGGTGGATTTGTATTGCTACGGTGGCCAATGCAACAGCTTTATTGGTATCTTATGATTGGAGTTTTTCTTTGCAATTACAAGCGTATATTACAATAGCTATGCTGTTCATCAGCGTTATGATAGTTGTTTGGGTAATGTACCAATTGGCCAACCCCTTTTTATCTTTAGCAGTGAGTTGGGCGCTGTATGGAATTTATGTGAAGCGAGTGGGTGATTATTCGAGTATTGCCAACGTTGCGATGGTATTGGCTGTATTGGTGCTTTTGGGCGGATGGTGGGTTTATCGGAAAAATAAATTGGGATTAAAGGGGGAATAATGATTTGTGAACCACTAGCAAATATGCTTAAACTTTGAGTTGACTTTTATTATTCTAGAACAGTTCGCCTTTAAAATTCTTCAATGGTATTTCTAAATCAAGTAATTCTATATTAAAACCATTGGTTGCTTGCAAGGGTGCAATAATTTGATTGAATGATTTTCTGTCTTTGGTAATGTAACCATGTATTTTCCTATTGAATAATTGCGCCATCAATTTACAATCATCTTTAATTACATTCCGTTCAATATTTGCAACTTGTTCTTTATGGTCAAGTAAAATGGAATGAAACTCACCTGCTGTTTTGCCATCGAAGTAATCAAAAGGAATAATTTTTACAAATTCAAGCGGCAAATTTTTCGGATCGTCCTTTACTGAGTATTCAGCAATTACAATGGAGGAGATGAAAATCTCCATTTCATTTTCTAAAAAATATTTAAAGTAATCTTTTGCATTTCGGTGTAATTCATCATTGCTTTTTAATAAACGGATACAAAATGAGGTGTCGAGTAAAATGCTATCCATTAGCGCCTCCTCTTATATGTTGAAGCCACAAATCAACATTGGTTATAGTATTTAATTTAGAAGAAGCTCTTTCGATTAATAAATCTAATTTGTGTTCATTATAGTTCGGGTTGTAGGTAATGTAATCAATCAACTTTAAGTCAAAAGGTTTCCCGTCAGCAAGATTTTGTTTACCTTTAGCTCTTACTCCATAAACCTTAAATAAACGTTTTTCTCCTTCTAAAAGTTGTTGTTCCGTTGCATTGATGATTAACTTTCCATACTCTTTTGTCAAAAGGTGAAAATTAGGATTATTACCACCCTCTTCATTGATATTACCGTATAAAATAAATTCTGTTTCTATAAATGCAGCTGCAACTTTAAAAAATGCTGTGTCTTTATTGATTTTTAAAATAGGTTCTTTTACAGAGGAACTAAAAAAAGAAATGTCAAGATTCTTTTCAGCAGCTCTGCGTTGAAATTTGTCAATAATTTCAGCTCTTCTGTTGTCTAAAAAATCAATATTTCCTCTATTATTTATTTCGTTGCTTAATCCATTAAAAAGCAAAACCCCTGAAATAGGTAGATAGAATAAATTTCTGGCGGAGCCTTCTTCTATTTTGTAGGATATATGCGGTCTTTCAGCTTTTTCACCTCTAGTTGGATATAAAAAATTTTCCACATCATTGATCATTTCTTTAATTTCATCAATGTCTATATCACTAGGCTTTAGTGGCTTATTGCCTACCAAACCATCTATTTTTACCTCTATATAGCCTTGTTCTTCCACTTTGCTAATTTACATATTTATATTTCAGTTTCCACTTCTCTTTTGCGTCCTAAACCTTGATTTGTCTTTTTCAACTGTTAAAATAGTTGATTTTTCTCATTTATTCCCAATATTTCCAGTGTTTTAGAACATCTTTCCCCTTGAAAATATTTCTCTAATACTTCATTAAAAACAGGATTTGTATTAGTAACAAGGCTAAACAATGTCATACAAGATTGTAGTTTTGCATCATCGGGGCTGCTGAATATTTCATTTGCCGTTTTCCCTTCTATTTTAAGCAATGATGCACTAATTGCCACTAACCGGTTACCTAATATTTCATGAGCAAGATATTGCTGGGCTTCCTGCAAGTGTTGAATGGCGTATTTCATGGACATTGCACTTAATCCCAACCCAATTATTTGAGGGAAAATAAACCACATCCAATGGCTCGTTTTCCGCCCCTTGCTAATTTCATTGAAAGCATTGTTGAAATGATAGGACTGTACCTCCATAAATTTTTCCAAGTTATACGCTGCAATTAAATTGCTCATAAGGGTAACGTATAAGTCATAGTTTTCCTGATCAAAACATACGAATACCACTTCCTTTATGATGGTTGGTTGTTTAAAGTGTTCAGTAACTGTTTTTATGGCAATTGCTGCAGCTCGTTCTTTTGGGAAACTAAAAACACCCGTGCTAATGTTTGGAAATGCAATCGTTTGAACATTATTTTCAATAGCCAGTTTCAGGCTATTCTTATAGGTATTTGTTAACAGGTTATCTTCTTGATGATTACCGCCTTGCCAAACAGGCCCAACAGTATGAATAACAAACTTTGCCGATAGCTTGCCAGCTGTGGTAATAACTGCTTCACCTACCTCACAACCTCCTTGTGTTGCTTTTATTCTTAAACAGGCTTCCAGTATTTCTTTGCCACCCGCTCTATGTATTGCACCATCTAACCCGGCACCACCCAAAAGAGATTGGTTTGCTGCATTTACAATGGCATCAACTTTAATTTGTGTAATATCTCCCTGAATAACTTTTATCATTGTTTGTGATGATTGGTATGGTATATGTTGATGCGGGTATTGTTGTTGAAGGGGGTGTTTAGGTGTATTGGTTAATACATTTTATATAGTAGCATTTTTTTGAAAAGCTCCAGGATCCACAATCGGTAAAAACGAATTATGTAATAATCTCCCATTAAAGGTGGCGTACATCGCCCCTCTGGTTGTTGATGTTGATATTGAATTTAATGTTTCAATAAGAGGAGAGGGGATGTTAATTCTGCCATCTGATTCAATTGCAATCAATTTATTAAAGTTGGCAATATTATAAACGCAACTTACTGTTATTGAGCCTAAATTATTTTTATGATTCTCAGACTTAATTTCATCATTTCCTATTAATATAGAATAAACAGTGGGGTAATACAGCCGTTACTGAGTCCATAATGAGCCGTTTGAGCCATTTATTTTTTTGTCTGTATTCTGTCTGTATTCTGTCGTTATTGGCGTTATTATGGCGTTATTCTTTGCTAAGTGTATAAAATGCACCCGCTCCTTTAACTCCTGAACTTTTAATAATTCCTTTCTCCACTAAGTCTGATAAGTCTCTTGAAGCTGTTCTTTCAGTAGTTTCGTTAATTGATTGATATTCCTTGTTCGTGATTTTTCTTCTTTCCTTTAAAATTAATACCGCTTTTATTTGTCTGTAATTCAAGCCAAGTTTATCAAGTTTTTCAGGTGAGATATTATCCTTAAACAATGTTACGCTAAAACCACCATCTAATTCAAACATTTCAGGTTCGGGAAGGTCTGCTTGTTCGCAAGTATCTATGATTTTTATTGTTCCTCTGCCCCAAGCGTCAATGTAACCACCTTTGAAACACACGTCTGCAATAATCGGGTTGCGTGGTCGTGATGAATGTGTACGCTTTAAAGCATCCAAGGTTAAACCTTCTGGCAAAGAGCCTTCGTTCCAAATGTTAATTTTATCGTCATATACCCGAATTTGAACCGGAGCTCCCATACAATTTCTATGCACCAAAGCGTTCAATAACATTTCTCGAATGGCTGCAACTGGATATTCTCCTTTTTCAATACGATGCATTCCTTCAAATTCTATGGGTCTTGTCAGAAATTTACGGTTCAGTTGATTCAGAATTCCATATAGTAAAGTAATTAAATTTCCTTCTTCCGTTTCTTGAAATTTCAAATCTGCATCATCTTTGGCGAAGCGACCGATTTTTACAAATGTATTTGGATAAAACTTACCAGGATCTTTACCGAATAAAACTATGGCAGAGCGTTTTAATTGACCATTTTCAGATAAACGTAGTTTTTCAAAAAGTTCCGGAATAGACAAATCGATAGTTTCTGGTAAGCGACCTGCGTTTTCAGATGCTTTCAGAAATATAGTTACTGCTTTTTCGTCAATATCTTCAAAGTTGGCTCTTGGCTCAATTAAATCATCCCAAGTTTTGCCTGATTTTCTCAATAAAAATTCATTTAAAGATGCACCCGTCAATTCCTGTTTTGTACTTCCGCTTCGGTAGTAATACCTGCCTCTTAACGAAATGGGAACAGAATAGGGCGGTGTAATTATCGCAATGAAATGATTTTCGTTCTGATTGTGCAAATTCACTTCAACAGTAATACCCATAGCGTTGCGAATTTTATTCGGAATATCATCCATCAACTTTTTATAACCGGCAACATCAACTGCATTTCCATTATCGTCTTTGCCTATAAATATTACACCACCTTGTGCATTAGCAAAACCACATACCCATTTCAGGTAGTCATCGTGCCAATCTTGTTTATATTCTATGTTTTGTTGTTCGGACATTTCTATTTTTCCTTTTGATTCAATACATTCCAATCTGCTCTTCTCTGTAAAAAATAGGCATTTCAAATTCTCTGCTAAATTCAATTCGTGCCAAATTCATTTCAATCGCTAATGCTCTTTGATAAATAACTTCTTGAAATCCATTACCTAGCATTTTATGAACGGTCAAAGCACATCCAATTATTTTGGATGTTAATGCTGAATATTTATACGCTTCCTTAATCATTGTTTAAAATATGATTCATTTGATTCCTCTGGTTGTATTTATATTGCATTTCATTTTTCCTCTCTCAAATTCATAGTAATCATTTAATCACAAAAATCACAGTTCAGACACCCTCACCTGCCCATTCATCAACATAGGCAATAGCCAATCTCGGAGTTCGGAGAGTTTTTGGTTTTGCATTCTAATTACAACTTGTTGTTCATACATTGGCTTAACAACATCATTATATTTATTCATTATACTTGTTTTTGTAAAAGTATTTATACTAGTCAACATTCCAATTGTAAGAAATTTTGTCTGGGAACCTTTGCCTTGACTTTTAAGTGCTTTGGTCTCAGTTTTTAATACTTGATATAAATACTCTAATTCTTTTTGATTTTTGGATGTAAATATATAAGTTCTTTGATAGGCATTAAATTTTCCTTTATGTCTGTTGAT
>CANHJH010000139.1 GCA_947460365.1 Sphingobacteriia bacterium
AGTTTCTCTACGAGAACTGTAAATAAGCGCAATCAATTCTCCATTACCAATTACCAATTACCCATTATCAATTGTCAATTATCAATTATCAATTATCAATTAACACCCGATCCATCTTTTGCTGAAATATTGCATATGAAGCCAGGTTATTGTGTTCGCCATTTTCAATGGTAATAAATTCATCGCCTGGTTTTAATTGCTTTTTTAATTGTAAAGCGCTGTTGTATGGAATTACTCCATCGTTTGTGCCATGAAAAATGATTACGGGGGCTGTTACTTTTTTCAGGTATTCGTATGTAGGTAGTTGATATTGAATCATCCTTTCTGGATACATCCATAAATAATGTTGAATAAGTTTCGCCAGCCCTTCATACGGCGTTTCTAAAATCAATTTTTTGCAATCTCTAACCGAAGCCAACTGCGCCGCAATTCCTGTTCCGATTGATTTTCCGTATATAATGATTTGATTGGGTTGGTATTTTATTCTGGCTAATTTGTATAACTGTAAAGCTTGTTCATACAAAATTGCTTCGCTTAATTTACCGGTTGATTTGCCAAATCCGGGATAATCTACCATCCATACGGCGTAATGATTGCGGGTAAAATGCTGGGCAAAAGGAGCATATCGACTGATATTTGTTTTGTTGCCATGAAAATATAAAACTACTCCCTTGTTGAGTGTATCGGGTACCGTAAATTGAACTACGTGAAATTTACTTTCTTCGTCTAACTGAATAAATTGTTCTTGGTAAGGTTGCTGAAAATGAACAGTGCTATCAGCAGCAATTGAAACAGGATGAAATAAAAATTGTTCTTGTAAAAAATACAGGGCAGTCCCTATAAGGGCATAAACAATCAAAATGATTTGTATGATATGTATTACTTTTTTTCGATTCACACAGCAAAGTTAAGCGCAATTCACAACAATTAGTATTTTAGAATATCTCTAATAAAATTATGGTATTCAGGGTTGGATGGTAGGTTGTTGTGTCCGCCACCATGTATGCGGATTAAGGTAATTTTATGCGGATTAAATGACTGTAGCTTTTCACTGTGCTGTATGGGGATTAAAAAATCTTTAGTGCCATGAATGATGTAGGTATGGCAGGTAACTTTTTTAATCCATTGATCGGTGGGAAGTTTATAACGCAGTACTAGTTTATGCGGTATAAATGGGGTGAATCTTTCTGCAACCTTTATAAAACTATAATAAGGCGCATCTAAAATGAGATAGCGTGGATTATTGTCTGCGGCTATTTTGGTGGCAAAACCACTGCCCAAACTTCTGCCATACACTAATATATGATCCTCCGTAAATTGCTCTTTTAGTTTATTGTACACAAATTGCATATCTGCCAGCATATCAAATTCACTGCGTTTGCCGGTACTTTTGCCAAATCCACGATAGTCAACCAGTAATACATCATATTGATATCTGTAAAAATCCCGGGCATATTTAGCCCAACCTTTTATACTTCGTGAGTTACCATGAAAGTAAAGAATTAAACCTTTCGGTTCAGGAACATAAAAGTGTAATCCGTTGATGCGCACACTAGGGGCAACATCAAAAAACAGTTCTTCAAAGGGGGCATCGTATTTGTATTCAAAATCTTGTGGTAATTTTTCCGGCTTAAAAATAAGTTTCTCTTGTATAAGCCATAGCAGTAACACCAATACTAAATACCCTAAAATGATGTAAATTAAAGTAGGCGACAAGTTTTTCTGATATTAAATTAAAAAAGTAATATCAGATTTTTAAACCATAAAAACAAGAAATTGGCTAATATTTAGTCCTCATACTCTTCCACAAATACTCTTTTTAAGTTGAGTTTTGATACCGGTGCAACAATAAGCGGAAATTTCTCCACGGTTACATTGCTCGGATCGAGTCCAAAGCCACGCTCTTCGCCCAAGCTGATTTCCTTTAACCAGAAATAGATCTTCATTACAATACGCTCAAAAATGGGCAATTCGTTATCTTGACTGAGGTATTTTTCCAATACGATAAATTGAAAATCACCCACAATATTGTTTTTCTCTAAGCTTTCGTAGCGGCTGGTAATGTTTACTTCTTTGTTTTTTACCAGTTCTTCTACCACTTTGCGGAACATAAGGTTAATGCGTTGCTCTACCCTGAAACCTACCCTGAATTCCACCCGAATAATATCGTTCGGAATAATATGTAATACAGAATATTCGCAGGTATAAGGATCATCTAACACATCAACATGTACAAACCAATAAATATCGGCCCTTTTGGGCTTTTTATTCATGATAGAGTAAATGATTTTATGCTCAATTTCATTAGGGTTATTGGCACTGGTCATGTAAACCAAATGGGTAGAGTATTTGGGAACGTGCTTGTCGTTGCTTAGCTCCTGAATCATTGGTATATAGTGTTCTAAACGAACAAACTCAATATACCTGTTTTTAATTTTTCTGCTTCTGAACCATACATACATTACGGCAAATAAACCACCGCCTACAATCAATGTAACATAACCTCCATGCATGAATTTTTGCAAATTGGCTACTAAGAAGGAGAATTCAATACATAAATAAACACCTAGGTATAAATAAATCCAAAAAGAGAAGACTCTTCTGCTAACCAGATAATTGGCAAAAAGAATGGAAGTACTGATCATACACATGGTGATGGCTAAACCATAAGCGGCACCCATGTTGGCCGACTTTTGAAAATACAATACAATACCAACGCAGCCGACGTAGAGCAACAAGCTAATTCCCGGAATGTATAGTTGCCCTTTTTCTTCTGTTGGATAGTTAATTTTCATTTTAGGCCATAAATTCAATCGCATGGCTTCACTGATCAAGGTAAATGAACCAGAAATCAACGCCTGACTCGCAATTACCGCAGCTATGGTAGAAATGATGATACCTATTAATTTAAACCAATGTGGCATTAAACTGATGAATGGATTAAATCCATTCGCCATTAATTCATGGGGAATGGATTGACCTAAGTAATTGTGCATTAACCAGGCACCCTGACCCATGTAATTGAGTATTAAACAGGTTTTTACAAATATCCAGGAGACCCTGATGTTGGATTTTCCACAATGCCCCAAGTCGCTATAAAGGGCTTCAGCACCAGTAGTACATAGAAAAACCGCCCCTAATAACCAAAAACCTTTGGGATATGTAGTTAATAGTTCAATAGCGTAATGCGGACTTAATGCTTTGAAAACATGAATATAATCTAATAAATGCGCAGCACCCAAAATGGCAATCATAACGAACCAAATGGCCATCATCGGACCAAAAAACTTACCGATAGAGGCAGTTCCAAATTGTTGAACAACAAATAGTAAGGTGATGATGCTTAGAACAATGGTAATGATAGTGTTCTGTTCAATATGTCGTAACGCAGGTAATTGTCTTAACCCCTCAATGGCAGAGGTAACAGTAATAGGAGGAGTAATAATTCCATCTGCTAATAGTGCAGCACCACCCAACATAGCTGGTACTACCAGCCATTTCCGCCTTCTTCTAACCAATGCGTATAAACTAAAAATACCTCCTTCGCCCTTATTATCTGCATTTAGGGTTAAAATCACGTATTTAACAGTGGTTTGAAGGGTTAGTGTCCAGATAATACACGATAAAGTACCCACAATGAGCTCTTCCGTTATTACCCTTTCACTGATAATTTCATTCAGTACGTACAATGGGGAGGTTCCAATGTCTCCGAATATGATGCCTAGCGCTATGATTAGACCGGCAGAAGTTGCTTTATTGAAATTCTTATTCACAAAAGTGTCTTTGAAGCTTGTTTGCTTAATTCTTAACAAATGTATGGGTAAATTGAATACGGTTTATAAACATCACATCTCGTACATTTGAGAATCGAAAATTTATACAGAAAAATGAAAAAATCGATCCTTTTTTTCCTTTTAAGCCTCTGCATGGCTTCTGCTACCATCAAAGCACAGGTAATTCAGTATTCTGAACCCGATAGAGAAGATGCGCGCAGCCTTAATTTTGAAATTATTGGTAAAGTTGCCGGTAATGTGCTGATTTATAAAAACAGTAAAGACCTGCATTTTATTGCTGTGTACGACTTAAATATGAATTTAATTCGAAAAGAACGATTTGACTTTCTGCCGGAAAGGACTAGACTCATTAGCTCAGATTTCATACAATACAATGATTTCGTGTATTTCCTCTATCAATATCAATTCAAAGGAAATGTATTTGCAATGGCCGTTAAGTTAGATGAAAATGCAAAACGAATAGGAGAGCCGGTACTGCTTGATTCTACCAGTAATTTGAGTAATATCGATAACCGAAAAATTTATTCTTTTATCAACAGTGAGGATAAACAAAAAATCCTGGCTTTTAAAATCAATACCAAAAGTTCTAATGAACACATGGTGATTACTTCGTTATTCAACAAAGACTTACAACTGTTAGAAAAGAACAGTACTTTAGTTGCAATGCCGGAACGTAATGATTTTTTAGGAGAATTTGGGATAGGTAATGATGGCGCAATAGTTTGTCTTCGTCAATCCGGAAGTAGTCAGAATGACAATATTAATCAAATAAATTTGTTGGTAAAACCTGTTGGAAGTTATGGCTTTACTGATAATCCATTGCCTTTGAAAGGCGTATTTTTAGATAATCCACATATTAAAATCGATAACAAAAATCAACATTACTTAATCACCTCATTTTATAGTAAAGTGAAAAGAGGCAATATAGACGGACTTTATTATACCCTTTGGGATATGTTGGCAAATAAAGAATTGGTTAATGCGGTTACTGGTTTTTCTGAAGAATTTCGAGAGGATGTAAGGTCGCAGAATTCAATAAAAGCCGCATTGAATGATTTCTATCTCAAGAACCTTATTCTTAGAAAAGATGGCGGTTTTATGGTAATTGCGGAATCGGCCTATTTGTCTAACAGAGGCAATAACCTCAATCGGTATGATTACATGAATGGATCACCCTTTTTTAATCCTTTATATGGCGGAAATTTTATGATGAGCCCATATTATAATTCATATTATAATCCAATGGGTTATTATCCGTGGGGTGGTTTTGGAACATTTGGCGGCATGGGCTACAATGGGTTGAATAATGTTAATAGGTATTATGTAGATAATATTGCAATAATGTCGTTTGAACCTAACGGAAAAATGGAGTGGAGTAATGTAATTCGTAAATCGCAATATGATGATAATACCGATAATTATTTAGGGTATGGACTGTTGAATGCCGGCGATAAATTAAGATTTATATTCAATATGCAGGAACGAAGAAATAATATAATAACAGATCAAGCGCTTACCGCATCTGGTCAAATAGATCGAAATCCTGTAATTAAAAATCCGGAAAAAGGATATGATTTTATGCCCAGACATGCCAAGCAAATTGGTGCTCGTGTAGCAATTGTACCTTGCATGTACCGTGGATATACTTGTTTTTCAAAAATTGAATTTTAAACTAAAGCTGTGGTAAAAATTTTTAGAGATAAATCGCCCATCAATATTCTTTTCTTAATACTGTTAAGTATTGGGGTGCATTTTCATTTTTTCTTTCATTCAACTAATGTTGTAACCTTTAATAATGATGGAATTTTTTCTGTGCTCATAAAAAACTATTTGCCAGATTCTGGACATCCATTTTTAGTATTCGTTTACTTTTTGGTAATTATATTACAATCGGTTCGAATTAACCAACTTTTAATGGAATTAAAGCTATTTCATAAGGCAGGTTATACTGTTGGGATGACTTATATAATACTTACCGGTTTTATAATTGAGTGGGGTGCAGTAACTCCGGCTTTATTTGCAAACTCTTTGTTGATATTACTCTTTTTTATGTCAACAAAGCTATTTAATCAATCTAACCCCAAAACGCTTTTATTCAATATCGGCCTCATAGTGGGAATAACGGTACTCTGCTATCATCCGTCTGCTATCATTATTCTGATCTTAATGTTTACGCTTGGTATTATGCGTTCATTTAGATTGCAAGAGTGGTTTATTTTAATGATTGGGATTGCACTTCCTTATTATTTTATAGCCGGATGGCTTTTTCTGCATGATGAATTATATAAGATCACCAATTTTATACCTCAAACATCTTTTGGTATACCCCAAATTAAAATCGATAATATCTTTATTCAATCAGTTGCTGTATTAGCATTGTCATTTTTATCAGGATTGATTTGTTGGCGACAATTTAGCAGCAGATTATTGATTCAAATGCGGAAAAACTGGAATGCCTTACTACTCATGTGTTTGGTGTTATTGGCTGCGCCTTTTGTATATAAAAATTTCGGTATTTATTCGTCTGTAATGTGTATTGTACCATTATCGGCATTTATATCTAATGCATTTTCTTATCCTAAACGATTAGTGTTTCCAAATTTATTGTTTTTATTGATGATGGCAGTGGTGGTTTACAATAATTGGTACATGATTAAATTTTAGGTAATTATTTTGATTCGCCTTGTTACCTTTACACCTAAATTATATACTGAATGAAATTTGGCGTTGTTGTTTTCCCGGGCTCAAATTGTGATAGAGATATGCAGGACGCTCTGCAAAATGATCTAAATAAAGAATTAGTAATGCTTTGGCACAAGGACAAAGACATATCCGCTTTCTCCAAAAACGATTGTATTATTTTACCCGGCGGCTTCTCTTATGGAGATTACCTTCGTTGTGGTGCAATTGCCCGATTCAGCCCTATGATGCAATCTGTAATTGATTTTGCCAACAAAGGCGGTAAAGTGCTGGGAGTTTGTAATGGATTTCAAATTCTTTGCGAAAGTGGATTATTACCGGGGGCACTGCTACAAAACAACAACCAGCAATTTATTTGTAAGAACGTATTCATTAAGCACCATGATGGACCTGCATTGAAAATACCTATTGCTCATGGCGAGGGCAGGTTTTATGCAAATGAAGCAACCTTAGATCAATTAGAACAAAACAATCAAATTTTGTTTAGATATTGCTCGGAAAATGGAGTGATTGATGCTGATGCTAACCCAAATGGTACCGCCCGAAATATTGCAGGTATTAGAAATGAAGCCAATAACGTATTTGGAATGATGCCTCATCCCGAAAGAGCTACTTCTACCGCATTAAATAATGTCGATGGAAAAGAAGTGTTCAAACTATTACAATTCAATTAAAAAATAAATTTATATACATGAA
>CANHJH010000140.1 GCA_947460365.1 Sphingobacteriia bacterium
AACCCCATTATCAATTATCAATTATCAATTATCAATTATCAATCATCCCCGCCCCAAAATATCCCTGCAACACTTTAGGTAACTCAATCCCCGCATCGGTTTGGTTGTTCTCTAAAAGGCAAGCCACAATACGCGGTAAGGCCAATGAGCTACCGTTTAATGAATGAGCCAATTGTGTTTTACCATCGGCACCTTTAAAACGGCACTTCATTCTGTTGGTCTGGAAATTTTCGAAATTGCTTACACTGCTCACTTCTAACCAACGCTCTTGTGCTGCACTGTACACTTCAAAATCATAGGTGATGGCGCTGGCAAAGCCCATATCTCCTCCACATAAACGCAATATTCTGTAAGGCAATTCCAACGACTGTAATAATTTTTCTACATGCGCTACCATCTCCTCCAAAACTGCATAGCTCTTTTCAGGATGCACAATTTGTATGATCTCTACTTTCTCAAACTGGTGCAAACGGTTTAAGCCCCTAACATCTTTACCATAGCTGCCTGCCTCTCTTCTAAAACATGGTGAATAGGCCGTCATTTTTACCGGCAACTCTTCTTCTTTTAAAATGGTATCGCGGTACACATTGGTAACGGGTACTTCGGCGGTAGGTATTAAATAAAAATCGTCTTCGGTGGCGTGGTACATCTGCCCTTCTTTGTCGGGTAGTTGTCCGGTAGCATAGGCCGATGCTGCATTTACCATAAAGGGTGGCAAATATTCGGTGTAGCCGGCTGCTGTGTTAAAGTCTAAAAAATATTGAATGAGAGCGCGTTGCAATTTTGCGCCTTTTCCTATATATACCGGAAAGCCGCTGCCCGTAATTTTATTGCCCAACTCAAAATCTATCAGGTTGTATTTTTTGGTAAGATCCCAGTGTGGTACTGCATTAGCGCCCAGTGTTGGTATGTTACCGCCTGATCTTACCGTTACATTTTCTTCGGGTGTTTTACCTTCGGGCACTTCGGCTGCGGGTAAATTGGGCAACTGCACCAAAGCATCGGCCAACTGCTTTTCTACCACCGCCATCTGCTCTTTCAACGGCTCCAATGTTTGCTTCCAGGTAGCAACATTCTGTTTAAGCACTTCTGCCCCGTCTTTATCGCCCTTGCCCATCATCATCCCTATTTCTTTGGATGCCGCATTTACCTTTGCTTGTGTATCATCAAACGATGCCTGTAGCTTTTTACGTTCATCATCTAACTGTACAATGGTATCTACCAATGCCAAGTCTTTAAAATTCTTCTTCGCCAACCGTTGTTTTACGGCTTCGGGGGCAGCTCTTAAAACACTTACCTGTAACATAGTACTCGAAATTTATTGCAAATATACCTGAATGATGTTGATGATAGCATGCCATTTGAGTTTACCTTTGCGCTTATGTTAATTACTGATGATTTACAGCAACGCTGGTGGGCTTTAGAAGCCAAATTAATGGAGCGTTTTGGCAAAAAACCCGATTTAGAGGGGGTGCTTTTTTTAATTGGGATGCAAGAAACCGGCTATATACAAGAGAAAATTTCTAAAGAAGAGAAACAAGACCTGATGCATGTGGCCGTTTGTACCGTTATGGCGCAAAGCGGGTTCTATATAAAAGAAGGCAACGACCCCGACGGATGGCCCCATTTTAAACAAGTAAAAGAACTGCCTACCATGGTTTTGCATGAGCAGGAAAACTTTATTAAAGACCATGTTTTACTCTATTTTGAGCAACAAGGCTTTTAAATATTTAGCTATGTGCACAGTTTTAATTTTATAGCTAATTTTTTTGTTCAATATTTGCATTTATTAAACGTACGATTATGAATTTTCCAGAAAAACTTCGTTACACCAAAGACCACGAGTGGATCAGCCTAAATGGCAATGTAGCTACGATTGGTATTACCGATTTTGCTCAACACGAACTGGGCGATATTGTATATGTTGACATTAACACTGTTGGCAAAACCCTTGCAAGTGAAGAAGTTTTTGGCACGGTTGAAGCCGTAAAAACAGTGAGTGATTTATTTTTACCGGTTGATGGTACCATTACCGAAATAAATCCACTATTAGAAAAACAACCCGAACTGGTAAACAGCGACCCTTATGGCGATGGCTGGATGATTAAAATGACCGTTACCAACCCTGCGGCTGTTGACGAATTGATGGACAAAGACGCTTACGCTTCTTTAGTAGGATAATTATTGTATTTACTGATATATCAATAGAACTGCCCAGGAAAATGAGGAAATTATTTACGCATAATCTCATGAAAAAAAATCCTACGCAGTTCTATTTTTGGTTATTTATCGTTGCTTTTACAGTAAGTTTTGTTCTTTTTACCCTGCCGGGTGATGAATTTCCCTCTGCCAATTGGCTGAATATACCCCATTTAGATAAGCTGGTGCACACCTGCATCTTTGTAACGCTCTGTTACACCTGCTTTTTATTCATTAAATCCTGGAAAAATCCTACATACCTTGGCCTAATCGCTGTGATCATTGCTACGCTTTTCCTTTTATATGGTGTTGGCATTGAGTTTATTCAGGAAGCATTTGTAGTACACCGATCCTTTGAATTAGCTGATATTGTGGCGGACGGGTTTGGCTGTTTGATTTTTTTAACTGGATATCTCCTTACAGCTTACAGGAAGGTTGACTGAAAGGTCTAAAAAAAAGTTGGCCCCCGTAGAAACAGGGGCCTCAACCAAAACTAACTGCTTATGAGAAAAATTTAACTGTAATTGCTGTACTTATTAACTCAATTTATAGACCAAAAGCTGAATTCAATTTGTTAAAACTCGTTTTTTTTCAATCCTCCACTCTTGCTACCGCTCTTTTTCCAATCCTTATAAAGTTCTATTAAATAGATGCAATTTCAAAGTATTTGTGTAATAAGAATTTGTTAAAAGAATTGAAAAAATATGTTAACACTCAATTTACTACTTATACTTTTAAAGAACTATTTATTTACTACCGATTTTTGACACATTTTATACGCATCTTTCTAATCTGCTTCCTTCTACTACATAAGTTTATATACACCAAGTTTTATCCCTTTCAGCTAAAAAAAAGGTATTTAAACCGTATTTTCGCAGGTATTATGGCTTATTTCAACCTGTCTGATAGCGTTAATTTAATGTCTAAAATGACTTTCCGTCGTTTGTGGAATGCCATTAAAGTATATACGAGCTACCAAATTTCCCGTTTAACAGGTAAACCCATTCAATGGGGTTACCCTATTTCTATTTCTTTTGAGCCTACAACTTCCTGTAATCTACGTTGCCCCGAATGCCCCAGTGGGTTAAGAGAGTTTACCCGCCCTACCGGCATGTTACAGCCCAACTTTTTTAAAGAAACCATCAACGATATTTATAAAGAGTTACTTTACCTCATTTTTTATTTTCAAGGGGAACCTTATCTCAACCCCAATTTTTTAGAGATGGTGGAATATGCCCACCAAAAAGGTATATACACGGCAACCTCTACCAATGCCCATTATCTTACCGATGAAAACGCTAAAAAAACGGTAGAAAGTGGCTTGGATCGTTTAATTATTTCGATTGATGGAACTTCACAAGATGTATATGAACAATACAGAGTCGGAGGCAAGTTAGACAAGGTTTTAGCAGGCGCCCGCAATATTGTAAAATGGAAAAAAGAACTGAAGAGCAGCACCCCGTTTGTTTTCTTTCAGTTTTTAGTAGTTAAACCCAATGAACATCAAATAGAAGCAATTAAAAAAATAGGTGCCGAAATTGGGGTTGATCAGGTGCGTTTTAAAACTGCCCAAGTGTACGATTATGAAAACGATCCTAATCAGTTAATCCCCGAAAACAATAAATACAGCCGCTACAAAAAAAATGCGGAGGGTAAAATGGTAGTGAAAAGTGGACTAAAAAATCATTGCTGGAAATTATGGCATGCCAATGTTATTACCTGGGATGGCTTGGTAGTACCTTGTTGCTTCGATAAAGATGCCATGCATCAATTAGGCAATTTAACTACCCAAAGTTTTAAAGAAACCTGGAACAACAGCAACTATCAACAATTTAGAAAAGAATTGATGACCAGTAGAAAAAATATTGATATATGTTCTAACTGTAGTGAAGGTCTAAGTGTTTGGGAAGAATAAAAAAGGGAATCATTACATACGATTAAAGAGCTATTAGCGTTTTATTGTTACTGTTTTTTAATACACATTAGCATGAGCTTAGAAAAAGATATCCAACAAGAAGTTTTCAGAAACCATTACCAAAAGGCAACCGTAAATATTATTTACACGGCCAATTGGTTAAATGAACACATCAAAAACTATTTATTGGAAGATGATGTAACCCCTCAACAATACAATATTCTAAGAATTTTAAGAGGAAGTAAAAAGCCATTAAGCACGCTGCAAATAAGAGAAAGAATGCTCGATAAAATGAGCGACACCAGTAGAATTGTAGATCGGTTAATTCTTAAAGGCTGGGCCGAAAAAACTATTTGCAGAACTGATAAAAGGTTGGTAGATGTGGTGATTACCGACAATGGACTTGATTTGTTAAAAAACTTAGATCAAAAAGATCAACTCATAGATAACACGCTTGCTAAGTTAAATGTTAAAGAAGTGGAGCTTTTGAACGTGCTATTGGATAAAATTCGTGAAAAAGGGGAATAACCCCACTTGATTACTACTATGAAAAAACTTCAGTTATTTATATCGTTCTATTTGTTTATTGGCAGTATGGCTGTTTTACATGCGCAACATTCTCCCAATTATGAATTTCGTGGTGTATGGGTGGCCAGTGTAGAAAATATTGATTGGCCCAGTAGAAAGGACTTATCTGTTGATGAGCAAAAAGCAGCATTTATTCAACTTTTAGACATGCATTTGGCCAATGGTATGAACGCCATTGTAATGCAAATAAGACCAGCCGGCGATGCGCTTTATCCTTCTACATATGAGCCCTGGAGCGAGTATCTTACCGGCAAACAAGGGTTACCCCCCTCTCCCTACTATGATCCTTTAGCATTTATGATTGAAGAAACCCATAAACGCGGAATGGAGTTTCATGCATGGTTAAATCCTTACAGAGCCGTATTCAA
The DNA here is from genome assembly GCA_947460365.1 of Sphingobacteriia bacterium. Classification (GTDB taxonomy): domain Bacteria; phylum Bacteroidota; class Bacteroidia; order Chitinophagales; family Chitinophagaceae; genus Sediminibacterium. The sequence goes on from CANHJH010000140.1 coordinate 5,071, forward strand.
TATCTTAAAATCTTCTATTGCGCCTGCTCATGTTACTAAAAAACATCGTGATTGGTTTTTAGTATATGGCGATAAGAAATATTTCAATCCGGGTTTACCCGAAGTGCGCGAACATACCGTAAAAATTGTAAAAGATATTGTGAGCAGATATGAGGTAGATGCCATTCACATGGACGATTATTTTTACCCTTACAGAATTGCCGGTAAAGAATTTCCAGATCAAAAAACCTACGACAAGTATGGGGAAGGTCTAAGTAAAGACGATTGGAGAAGAAGCAATTGCGATAGTATTATTGTACAATTATACCGTGCCATTAGAGCCACCAACCCCAGGGTAAAATTTGGCATCAGTCCATTTGGTGTTTGGCGCAACAAAAACCAGGACCCGATGGGTAGCGATACCAAAGCTGGTCAAACCAATTACGATGATTTATACGCCGATATTTTATTGTGGTTAGAAAAAGGCTGGATTGATTATGTTACTCCTCAACTGTATTGGGAACGCGGTCATAAATTAGCTGATTTTGATGTGTTACTCGATTGGTGGAATGTACATGGTTACAACAAGCATATTTACATTGGTCAGGGTATTTACCGAGGTGGCACAAATGATGCCTGGAAAAACACCAATGAACTTCCCAATCAGATCAATGCATTAAGAAAATACAAAACAACGCAGGGCAGCATTTATTTTAGCAGCAAATCATTTGAAAAGAATTTAAACGGTTGGAATGATAGTTTACAAAACAACTATTACCGATACCCTGCAATTGTTCCTCCAATGCCTTGGGTAAACAATGATGCGCCTGATAAACCTTTACTTCAAAAAATCAGTACTGGTAATTTTGAATTAACCTATTCGGGTAATTTAACCATCAAAGGATTTGGCTTACTAACTTTAGAGCCTAATCAGGCAGTAAAATTTAATAATGCGCAATTGGTACAAATACTGTTAACCGGCAAAACTGCTCCGGTAAACATTGCTAAAGTACCTGAGTCTTCGGGCAAGCGGGTTTTTGCAGTTACAATTGACGTTAATAATAACATCAGCGACCTGGTTGAATTAAAGTAGTTTAGCAGGAAAGTATTTTCAACTATCCGAAAACCACTTGATTCACAGAATCGGCAAACTTTCCAAATTTTTCTTCAACCGCTTTGAATCGGTATTGAAAGATTTTGTTCAACTGGCTCTTCACCATGATAAAATTGGCTATATCACCCAAAAACCAACATGGCACTTTGTAATGCACTATATCAGTCATTTCTACCCCACCTTCTATGGTTTTAAAGTGATGTTGATGATGCCATAAACTATAAGGGCCAAATCGTTGTTCATCAATAAAATATTGATGATCTGTTACGTGCGTTATTTCTGTCATCCAATATAATGGAATGCCTAAAATTGGCTTAACCGTATATTCAATAATTTGACCCGGATACATTTTTTCGCCATGATGTTTGCTGATGATATTAAACCCTAAATTGCTGGGTGTAATATGTTTTAAATTATCTGGTCTGCTAAAAAATTCCCAGGCTGTTTCTAATGTAACCGGTATTTTTTGTACTGTTTTGATGCTGTATATTTTAGACATAGTGTAGGGGTTGTATGGATAACAATAGTTTTACCATAAAGTTTATTATTAAAATAATTATATAGATCAAATAAAAGCAAAGGAGTTAATTTTTTGAAAAAATATTCAAACATAATTTTACAAATTACAGAAATGTTTTACTTTTTTTCTTGATAAAAAAAGTAACAAAAAAATCAAGTCGCATCGAAGGCATTTGGCGGTTTGCATAATTATTGCGCATTGTTACAATTTCAAAGGTCAATGTATTAACAATAACATGTTCAATATATCTTTATATTTAATTATAATATTATTCTTACTTCCATGCAGCACCATACAACCAATCAGCTTC
>CANHJH010000141.1 GCA_947460365.1 Sphingobacteriia bacterium
TAACCCGCTCAAAATAGTAAGTAGATTATTTATCTTCTTTGATTTTTACTGAATTTTTCTACGGTTCTGTTTCGTAACTTTGTTACAAATAACAGCAGATGAGTTCCTCCGCAATATCAGTATTAATAAGCGCTGAAAAAGATCCGATTTTACAATCAATTGGAAATAAAGTAATCGCAAAACAAAGAATTTCTTTCGATGAGGGGGTTCAACTTTTTGAAAGAGGTTCCTTATCTTTTTTAGGTGCATTAGCCAATTGGATTCGTGAAGAAAAGCATGGTAATAAAACTTATTTCAATAGAAATTTCCATATTGAGCCAACTAATGTTTGTGTTTTTTCCTGTGCATTTTGTTCCTATTCCCGGTTATATTCCAATAGAGAAGAGGGTTGGGAATTGAGTATCGATCAAATGATGCATATCATAAAAAGTTATGATGGCAAACCGGTAACAGAAGTGCATATTGTTGGCGGAGTACATCCGAAAATGACTTTATCATTTTTTATTGAACTATTGAAAACAATAAAAGCACACAGACCAGATTTACACATAAAAGCTTTCACGCCTGTAGAGTTAGATTATATGTTTAGGAAAGCAAATGTATCGGTTGAAGAAGGTATGCGAATGGCGCATGAAGCCGGGCTAGATTCTCTACCTGGAGGTGGTGCTGAAATCTTTCATGAAGAAATTAGAAGTAAAATATGTGCAGACAAGGTGGATGCAGCTGGATGGCTTAAAATACATCAAACAGCCCACCGTTTGGGAATGCATAGTAATGCAACCTTGTTATATGGACATATTGAAACTTATGCACACAGAATAGACCATATGGATAGATTGCGTAACCTACAGGATGAAACTAAAGGGTTTAATACATTTATCCCATTAAAATTTCGTAACAAGGATAATGATATGAGTGATATTCCTGAATCGTCTATCATTGAAGATATGCGGATGTATGCTGTATCCAGGATATATATGGATAATTTTCCTCATATTAAAGCATATTGGCCAATGCTGGGCAGACAAAATGCTCAACTTACCCTATCATTTGGGGTAAATGATATTGATGGAACCATAGATGATTCTACAAAAATATATGCAATGGCAGGAAGTGAAGAACAATCACCCACTATGAGTACAGCAGAATTAGTGCGCTTAATTCAACAGGTAAATCGGCAGCCTATCGAAAGAGGGACATTATACAATGAAATAAGAGATTTCTCGAATGTTGATCCTTCCATGTTGGAAACAGATGTTTTGATGAATTAACATTCACTAAGTCCAAGAGGAATTTGAACAGCCAACCCGCCGTCGGCTGTTTCTTTGTATTTGCTATTCATATCCAACGCAGTATTCCACATCGTGGCAATTACTTTATCCAGACTAACCAATGCAAAATCAGGAGTGCTCTGCAATGCTAACTGAGATGCGGTTATTGCTTTAATTGCTCCCATTGTATTTCTTTCGATACAAGGTATTTGAACCAGTCCGCCAATTGGGTCACAAGTCAATCCCAGATGATGTTCCATGGCAATTTCAGCGGCCATAAGTACTTGTTGCTGGGTTCCACCCATACAAGCTGTTAGTGCGCCAGCAGCCATTGCAGAAGAAACACCAATTTCAGCCTGACATCCTCCCATTGCTGCAGAAATAGTGGCGCCTTTTTTAAAAATACTGCCAATTTCAGAAGCAGTTAATAAAAACTGAACAATTTTACTACAAGCTACACCATCTCCAAATGCAATATAATATTGTAAAACAGCGGGAATTACTCCTGCCGCGCCATTGGTAGGTGCAGTTACCACTCTCCCAAAAGAAGCATTTTCTTCATTAACCGCTAAAGCAAAACAACTTACCCAATCTAAAATATATTGAAAGGAACTGCCACCCGATTTAACAGCATTTAACCATGCTGAATAGTTATGATAAGATTGATTATTTAGTAATTTTCTATTTAAATCAAACGCTCTACGCCTTACATGCAGTCCTCCGGGTAATATGCCTTGCGCATAGCATCCTCTAAAAATACAGTCGCGCATGGTATACCAAATGTTCATTACTTCCTTTATGGTTTCTGCTTCTGAACGCCAGGCTAATTCATTTTCTAAAACCACTTCATGAATTGCGAGACCAGTTTTTCTGCACCAATGTAACAAATCAGCAGCGGTATTGATTGGAAAAGGTAATTCTAATCTATTTGCACTGTTACTAACCTCACTTTCCCCTTCTTTAACAATAAACCCTCCACCTATAGAATAATAAGTTTCAGACCAGTGCTCCCCACTTTTTGTTTCAATTAAAAAGGATAATCCATTTGGATGATATGGAAGCGATTCATCGTATAAAAATTGTAGGTTTAGTTTAATAGAAAATGGTATCAATAACTTACTTCCTAATGGAATTTGCTGATTTTCTTTAATTTGATTGAATTTTGTAGAGATGCTGCTTACATCAATGGTTACCGGATCCTCACCGCATAAACCCATCAGCACTGCAATATCCGTTCCATGTCCCTTACCGGTTTTAGCTAGAGAGCCATACAGCAAAACAGTCACAGCAGCAATATTTTCAAGAGTTGTAATTGACTCCATACTTTGTAAACAACGTAAGGCAGCTTTCCAAGGCCCCAGCGTATGAGAACTGGAAGGCCCCACTCCTATTTTAAACATATCAAAAACAGAAATCGATTCATGTGCCATCATGCTAAGTTATAAGGAAAAAACAAAATTACTTACAAGTGTTAGGAATGTTTTTCCGAACTTCATCACTAAATTTGAACTTTTATAATTTACCAAAACATGGAACTTTCTTCTTTATTAAACCGATTTAATGAGCCTGAAACCCTTAAAATGGCAAAACTAGGCCGCGAACTGCGTGCTAGTGGTATTGATGTAATTGATTTAAGTCTTGGCGAACCAGACTTTGATACGCCACAGCATATAAAAGATGCAGCCATTAAAGCTATTAATGATAACTGGAGTCACTACACTCCGGTATCTGGTTTTCTTGATTTAAGAGAAGCTGTTTGTACTAAATTAAAAAGAGACAATAATCTTGATTTTAAATTTGACAATATTGTTACTTCAACTGGTGCAAAGCAAAGTTTAGCCAATGTGATACTTGCATTAGTAGATGAGGGTGATGAAGTTGTTATACCAACACCATATTGGGTTACCTATTCTGAATTAGTGAAAATTGCTCGTGGCAAAGTGGTTGAAATAAGAACTAAAGTAGAAAATGAGTTTAAAGCAACCCCGGCTGAAGTTGAAGCAGCTATTACGCCTAATACCAAGGTATTTATGTTTTCTTCACCATGTAATCCATCTGGTGCAGTGTACAGCAAAGAAGAATTATCTGCACTAGCAGAAGTATTTAGAAAATATCCGCAAGTAACTATTTTGTCAGATGAAATTTATGAGTATATAAATTTTGTAGGTAAACATGAGAGTATTGCACAGTTCAGTGATCTTAAAGACCGTGTTGTAATTGTAAATGGATTGAGCAAAGGATTTGCAATGACAGGTTGGAGATTAGGCTATATTGCGGCAAGCACTGAAATTGCAAAAGCATGTGAAAAATTACAAGGTCAGTTCACCAGCGGAACCTGTTCAATCACACAAAAAGCAGCTGTAGTAGCACTTACAGGCGATTTAAAACCTTCGTTGGAAATGACAGAAGAATTTACCCGAAGAAGAGCCAGAACATTAGAATTGATTAAATCCATTCCAGGTTTTAAATGCTTTGAACCACAAGGTGCATTTTATGTATTTCCGGATGTGAGCTATTACTATGGAAAATCTAATGGCACAGAAAAAATAGGGAATGCTGCTGATTTCAGTATGTATTTACTAAATACTGCACATGTTTCTTCTGTAATGGGAGATGCATTTGGAGAGCCTAACTGTGTTCGTTTTTCTTTTGCAAACAGTATGCAAAATATAGAAAAGGCATGGCAACGGATTGCTGATGCATTAGCTCAATTGAAATAATATTTTTAGATTATTCTATATAGCAACTCCCTGTTTTAATGAAATTGTGAATTTTGAAACAGGGAGTTTTTTAATACTATGATTGATCCTCAGAAGGCCGAAATGTTCAGGAACCGCCTGAATAAAGTACACAAGCATAAAAGCAAAATTGCCAAGCGACAACAAATAAGTTGTTATCGTTTGTATGATCATGATTTACCAGAATTCCCTTTCAGTATTGAAATTTATGAGGACAATATTTATATTGCCGAATATCTGAGAAGACATGGCATGGAAGATGATGAGCACGAAGCGTGGTTGCAGGATTGTATGGCTATAATTCAATCCATTACAGGAATTGAGGTAGATAATATGTATTGCAAGCAGCGTAAAAGAATGTCGCACAGAGAGGGGCAATATGAAAAACTATCTACTGAAAAACAATACTTTACCGTACTAGAGGACAGTTTAAAATTTTTAATTAATCTTACCGATTATTTAGATACCGGATTATTTCTTGACCATAGAATTACCCGAAATAAAGTCAGCACTATATGTGAGGGGAAAAGGGTATTAAATCTGTTCTGTTATACCGGATCATTTTCTGTATACGCAGCAGCTGGTGGGGCTTCAAGCGTAACTTCCGTAGATTTATCCAAAACTTATTTGGGCTGGGCCGAAGATAATTTAGCGATTAACTTATTTAAAGATGCTGCGAAATATATTTTTATTCATGCAGATGTAAAGCAATATCTAAAAACCTTAAAACCGGATAGTTTTGATTTAGTGATTATGGATCCCCCCACATTCAGTAATAGTAAAAGAATGAAAGATATTTTAGACATTCAACGAGATCATGTAGAACTAATTAATGATGTTTTAAAAGCCATTACACCTGGTGGTCTATTAATATTTAGCACCAATTACACAAAATTTGAGATAGATAGTTCAAATATACTCGCCGGTTCAATTAAAGATATTACCAAAGCTACTACCCCATTTGATTTTGAAGGGAAATTAAAAAGATGGTGTTTTGAAATTATCAAGTAAATAGGTAACGATTATTTGCTAAGCATTGTTCATCTGAATGAATTGATGATGAAGTTTAAGCACTTGAGGGATTAATAAGGTTTGTTCATCATTTTTAATCACCCAATCACATAATTTCATCTTTAAGTCTTCCTCAATTTGTTGATTCATTCTTTCGATAACTTGTTCTCTAGTTATTTGATCTCTATCCATTACACGTTTAATTCGTAATGCTCTTGGACAGCTAACTCCAATTATGGCATCCATTTCTTTAGAGGAACCTGATTCAAAAAAAATTGCTGCTTCTTTAATTATATAGGGGGCTTGTTGTTGTATCACCCATTCATTACCTGCTTTAATAGTTGCGGGATGCACAATTGAATTTAAAACAGCCAATTGATGTGGGTCTTTAAAAACGATATTAGAGATATATGCATTATTAATATCGTTATGAATGTATGCATCTGCGCCAAATGCATGAATAATTGCATTACGTACATCCGAATTATTGAGCATAATGTTACGCGCCAGTTGATCGGCCTTTAACACAGGAATGCCCAAAGTAGCAAAAATGGATACTACGATTGATTTCCCGCTTCCAATCCCCCCTGTTATTCCTATTTTAAGCATAAAAAAGCCGGCAAATTAAGTGCCGGCTATAAAATTACTTAAAATTGTTATTGTATTATTTCTTCTCTGCAGCTGGTTTATTAATGGCTATTGTCCACTCCATACTGATAGATGATTTTTCAATCTTTAAATAGCTTCCAGGGCTAACTTCAAGCTGAAGTGTGTTGTCTTCATTGATTTTGTTAATAGTTCCGTGAATACCGGCAATAGTAACAATTTTATCCCCTTTTTGCATGTTATCGATAAAGTTTTTTTGTTCCTTCGCTTTTTTTGCTTGTGGACGGATCATAAATAACCAGAAAACTAGAATAATAGCCCCCATCATAACTAATTGAACTGTTCCGCCATTTTTAGGGTCAGCAGATAAAATAATTGTAGCTAAACTTAACATAAACTATTGATTTAAATTTATTGAAAGATAAAGTAAGTATTAATTATGCAATCTTATTTTTGAAACTTATTTTATTAATTTTTCCTTCACTAGATAATTCTTTGTGAATATTATCTAAAATACCATTAATAAACTGACCGCTTTGATTGGTACTGTATTCTTTCGCTAAGTCAATGTATTCGTTGATGGTAACTTTTGTAGGTATGGTTTCGAAAAAAAGCAATTCACAGATACCCATTCTCATTAAAATCATATCTAATTGTGCGATACGATCTGCATCCCAATTTTTCAATTTAGGTTTTATCAACTCAGCACAATACTCTTTTTTGTCGATGGTAGTTTTTAATAATTGACGGGCAAAATCCCATTTGTCATCATTCATCAACTGATCTAACTGAATACTAGCAGGTTTTTTAATATAAGTCTGCACTAATTGATCCATCATTTCAGCATCATCATCCCAGTTGTTATATAATTCTTCTATATGTGCTATAAAATCTTCATCTGGCAACATTAAATTCGTGAAAATAAATTTAATAATGTCTTGCTCATTTACTTTATCTCTCCCTTGCACTGCAACATAAGATTGATAGGTATCTGTTTCAACCAATTTGGCAAATATTTTCTTTAATAAATCTTTGTCAATTTTATTTTCAGGATTATCTGATTCAATTGCCTTTTGGTACGACTTGTTTTCTAAAAGTCCCCAAATAAAATCATTGCCGGCTATTTTTATATTAACATTCAGATCGTTAAAACTGGGTAAATTTTTAGATGCCCTATAAGCCGCACTTGTTTCAGCATATCTGGCTAATTCTGACAGGAAATATATCAAATAAATAAATAATTCTCTGCTTTTATCTAACTGTTTTTCAAGCGTTTGTATGGGTTGTTTGAACGCGTTGCCTGAATCAGCGGACTCAATCATATA
>CANHJH010000142.1 GCA_947460365.1 Sphingobacteriia bacterium
CGGGTAAAGACCCTGTATTATTGGATATTGAGCATGGCCTGCTCAACACGTATTTAGATTTAAGGAATGTAGCGTCATTTGTGTTATTGTATTTTAATGACGCTAATAAATTGATAGGTGCAACTTATAGCGAATATATTAGAGATGGAGGTTTTTCAATCATCACGCAATCGAAAAAACTATTACTACTTCAACAACCTGTTGGCTTTGATTTAAGCGAGATAGCAAGGTTAATAACAGTAGACGCGCATAAACAAATAGTTGTATAGTATTTATGAAATGCGGATGATTAACACACTATAACTATTGAAATGCTTTTAATCACTATTATTTATATTTTCATAAGTCGTTGGTCTTTGTGCTAGCGGCTTATGAAACATATTTACGCTTCTTAAGTTGGTTGAATTAAGTCCCAAAGGTTGCCATACAGATCTTTAAATACGGCTACTTTTCCATAGGGCTCAAGAACAGGAGGTCTGATGAATTCTACATTGTTAGCTGTATAATTAGTAAAGTCTCTGTCAAAATCATCGGTATATAAAAACAGGAATACCCTTTGGCCTGTTTGGTTACCAACACGACTTAATTGTTCATCATTTGCTGCTTTAGCTAATAATATAGCACAGCCATTTTTGCTGCCTGTAGGTTTTACCAACACCCATCTTTTTTGTGGGGTGAGTTGCGTATCTTCTATTAATTGGAATCCCAAAATTTGGGTGTAAAATTGAATTGCTTCATCGTAGTCATTTACTACAATACTGATATGGGCTAGATATTGTTCCAAGATATTTTGCTATTATTTTATATTGGGAAGGTATTGCTTTTTGAAAAATGCGGCGACTTATTATTTTCTGTTGATTGGTTGATACTAGCATGGACAGGGCTACATCAAAAACAACTAACGCCAACCATGGCGGGCTACTTCAATAAATCACAGGGTTTTAACCCGGTATGTTTTTTAAATGCTGCGGAAAAATGAGAAATAGAGGAATAGCCTAATAATGCGGACACATCTGTAACGCTAAGGCTTTTTTCGTAGAGCAGATATTTAGCATGTTCCATTCTTTGTTGTTGGTAAAAATCAAAAATGGTGGTACCAAATACTTCTTTAAACCCTTTCTTTAAATAGCACTCATTCATGGCAACTTTTCGGCTCAGTTCCTTGATGGTGATGGGATCACCGATGTGTTTCAATAATATTTCTCTTGCTTGATAAATACGATCTCTGCCACTTTCATCTGCCAAAAATTTACAGCTAAACCCTTCTTCTTTTTCATCTACCAAACAATCGATGCTGTACAACAATAACTCGTGTACTTTGGCATTGACAAAAATATTTTCTAAAGATCCGGTATAGCTATGATTTAAGAGGGTATCTAACGCATATCGTTTCTTTGAACAAAGTGGAAAAATTTTAGTGAACGCATTGGGATGTTTGAATGCCAATACTTCATCTTTTCTGTTACTCACTTTGATGTTGTGCACAAACTGGTGTAAAAAAGTTGCAGTAAAATGAAAGGTAAATACGTCGATGGTTTGATGTTTACCATTGCAATTTAAAGTAGGCAATTGTCCACATTCGCCACAAACTCTTTCGGCACAATATTTATTTCCTGTGATGCAATACCGCAATTCTAGGTAGTTCTCTTTAGGTTTTTTTTCATTGTAATGGTATACCAACATACCGGTATCCTCTGCTACCCATGAGTGGTGTGCAAAATAGCGGCGTATATTGTATTGAATAGAGCCTGGAATATGTTGCTCTTTTTGGTATAAAAGATCAAGGTTTCCGTCAATTCCATTACGCTGTGCAGATTTCAATATATCAAGTGCCTGACTCATTGGAGAGCAAAATTAATGTATAAACATCTATTTTTCAAAAAAGCAAGCATTTTAAACTGTTAAAATGGGGAAAACTAGGGTATTTCTATTCGGGAATTGGCCTTTAAATTCAGTAACTTTGTAAGCTTGCATAATTTAAAAAAGCAATACAGAAAAGCCTTTATGAGTGAAGAATTAGATCAACAACACGAAGCGGAAAATAAGAATTACGGTGCAGATAGCATTCAGGTTTTAGAAGGTCTGGAAGCGGTTAGAAAAAGACCCGCCATGTACATTGGAGATGTGGGCGTTAAGGGTTTGCATCATTTGGTGTATGAAGTAGTAGACAACTCGATAGATGAAGCCCTTGCGGGTTATTGTAAGCATATTGGGGTTATTATACATGAAGACAATTCCATAAGTGTACAAGATGATGGTAGAGGTATCCCAACGGCCATGCATACCAAAGAAAAAAAGAGTGCGCTGGAAGTGGTCATGACCGTATTACATGCCGGGGGTAAATTCGATAAAAATACGTACAAGGTTTCCGGCGGTTTACATGGTGTGGGGGTGAGTTGTGTGAATGCCTTGAGTACCAAGCTTCATGTAACTGTACAAAGAGAAGGTAAAATTTTTGAGCAAGAATATGGCATTGGTATTCCTAAATATGCCGTTCGTGAAATAGGTACAAGTGAAATTACCGGTACCAGGGTTCATTTTTGGCCTGATACCAGTATTTTTCAGGAATCGGTTTACAGAAAAGATATTTTAGAGGGCAGATTAAGAGAATTGTCGTTTTTAAATAGAAAAATAAGCATTACCCTAACCGACTTACGTGAAAAAAATGATGCTGGTGAAGCGTATAGCAAGGTTTTTTACAGTGAAGGGGGAATTGTGGAGTTTGTACAGATGCTGGATCAAAATGGCAACCGTGTTCCGATCATTGCAGCGCCATTGTATGTGGAGGGTTTAGATGAAGCTACCAATGTTGCAGTTGAAGTAGCTTTAACTTATAATGATGATTACAAAGAGCATATTTTTTCTTATGTAAACAACATCAACACGATTGAAGGTGGCACACACGTTACCGGATTCAGACAAGCATTAACGCGTGTATTTAAAAGCTATGGCGATAAGGAAGGATTATTTGAAAGAGCCAAGGTATCTGTAGAAGGAGATGATTTCAGAGAAGGGTTGAGTGCCATTATATCTGTAAAAGTGCCTGAACCTCAATTTGAAGGTCAAACTAAAACTAAACTAGGGAATAGTGAAGTAAGCGGTGTGGTACAAACCACCGTTGCGCGTGCATTAGAAGCTTATTTAGAAGAAAATCCGAGAGAATCTAAACAGGTTATCTCTAAAATTATACTTGCTGCACAAGCTCGTGTTGCTGCTAAAAAAGCACGCGATATGGTTCAGCGTAAAACGGTATTAAGTGGTGGCGGATTACCGGGTAAGTTAGCCGATTGTAGTGAACGTGATCCTCAAAAATGTGAGTTATACCTGGTGGAGGGAGATTCGGCAGGTGGCACAGCGAAACAGGGGCGTGATAGAAGCTACCAGGCTATTTTACCATTAAGAGGTAAGATTCTGAACGTAGAAAAAGCCATGGAGCATAAGATCTATGAGAATGAAGAGATTCGTAACATGTACACTGCTTTAGGGGTAACCATTGGTACGCCGGAAGATCCGAAAGCATTGAATACCACCAAACTACGTTACCATAAGCTTATTATCATGACCGATGCCGATGTAGATGGATCACATATCGCTACCTTAATTCTTACCTTTATCTTCCGATACATGAAAGAATTGGTAGAACAAGGAGGGGTATACATTGCGCAACCGCCACTTTATTTAGTAAAAAGAGGAAAAGAGCAAGTGTACGCATATAACGAGGAGCAGCGTAAAGCACTGATTGAAAAGTTAGGCGCAGGTAAAGAAGACAGCGTTACGATACAGCGATACAAGGGACTTGGTGAGATGAACGCAGAACAATTATGGGAAACCACTATGGATCCGGCACGCAGAACTTTGAAAAGAGTTACAATAGAAAGTGCTGCAGAGGCCGACAGAATATTTAGCATGCTGATGGGTGACGAAGTGGCTCCGCGCAGGGAGTTTATCGAAAGCCATGCAAAGTATGCGAAAATAGATGTGTAATTAATTAATTCAAACAAAGGAAATGCAGCTGTATTAAGCAGCAGCAAATTTCGCAATAATAAAGTTTACTATTCATTAACAATAAATTCTAAAAAATGGACACTTCAAAAATGATTAAAGCATACTGCCTTAAAACAAAGGAAAAAAATGTTCCTATGCAAGATGCGGTAATTACTAAGACAGCAAAAGGTGGTTTTATGGCAGGTGGCCATGATGGAAAAGGCAACAAAATGGCGGCTATTATGAGTGAAGCGAAAGCGATGCAAGCGATTGCTGATGGTGTTGCTAAAAAAGGATTCTAAGTACTACTTATAATACTTAATCAAGCCGGTAAGTGTTTCACTTATCGGTTTTTTTATGCCTCCTTTATTGCTACTACGCCTTTGTGCATTAACTGGAGAAAGCGCAACATTTCGGCCATCGTTTTTATATTGTCTACCACCAATAAAAACATTTTACCGGTCTGTTTTAGCCGTGCTTTATTGGTTCCGGTTTGTAGATAGCTTAACACCCTTTTAAATAAATCTGACTCGAAATAAGGGGAGTCTGGGCGATTGATAAAATAACAACGTAGGGTATTGTCTTTAAGCGTCATTTTCTCAAATCCTATGTCTACGGCCAGCCATCTACATCTTACCGTAGTAAACAAATCTTCTACTTCCGCCGGAATGGGACCAAATCGATCTAACATTTCAGCATGAAATGCATCTAATGATTGATCATCTTCACAATTATCGAGGCGAGTGTATAGGGAAAGACGCTCTGCAATGCTTTCTACATAACTATCCGGAATGAGTATTTCTAAATCAGAATCGATGGTACAATCACTTACAAAATCATCTTGCTTGCTGATCTCTTCTTTAAATAGTTCTTTAAAAGAAGTTCGCTTTAATTCGCGGATCGACTCTTCTAAAATTTTTTGGTACATTTCAAATCCAATTTCAGCCATAAAGCCACTTTGCTCTCCACCCAACATATTACCTGCACCACGTATATCTAAATCGCGCATAGCAATTTGGAAACCACTGCCTAAATCGCTAAACTGCTCTAATGTTTGCAAGCGTTTACGAGAATCGGCCGGCAATGTACTCATTGGTGCTAATAAATAACAGAAAGCCTTTTTATTACTTCGTCCTACCCTACCCCTTAACTGATGCAAATCACTCAATCCAAAATGATGTGCATTATTAATTATGATGGTGTTTACGTTGGCAATATCCACGCCACTCTCCACAATGTTGGTACAAACCAACACGTCGTATTTTTTATCGATAAAATCGAGGATTCTTTCCTCTAACTCATTGCCTTCTAATTGACCATGTGCAAATCCAATACTTAAATCCGGGCAAAGTCCCTGAATCATTGCGCACATTTCGGCTAAGCCCTGCACTCTGTTATGAATAAAGAAAACCTGACCGCCTCGCTCTGTTTCAAAATATATCGTTTCTCTTATGAAATCATCGTTAAATACATGTACTTCGGTTTGTATAGGTTGTCTGTTTGGAGGAGGGGTATTAATAATACTTAAATCTCTAGCGCCCATTAAACTAAATTGCAAAGTACGTGGAATGGGAGTAGCAGTAAGGGTTAGGCAGTCTACATTGGTTTTTAGCGTCTTTAATTTTTCTTTATGGCCAACCCCAAATTTTTGTTCTTCATCAATAATCATGATCCCCAAATCCTTAAATTTTACTTCTTTTCCTAAAATACCGTGGGTGCCAATAATGATATCTATTTTACCTTCGGATAGTTTTTGGAAAGTTTCTTTTTTTTCTTTGGCTGATTTGAAACGGTTAACAAAATCAACCGTAACAGGAAAATCTTTTAATCGATCTTTAAATGTTTTATAATGCTGAAAAGCAAGAATGGTTGTAGGAACTAATACTGCAGCTTGCTTGCCATCTACTACTGATTTAAATGCAGCGCGAATAGCTATTTCAGTTTTACCAAAGCCCACATCACCACATACCAAACGATCCATGGGTGATTCGCTTTCCATATCTTTCTTTACATCGGCCGTAGCTTTGCTTTGATCGGGGGTGTCTTCATAAATGAAAGAGGCTTCTAACTCGGTTTGCATATAGTTATCGGGCGTATGCGCGTAACCATGTTGTGCCTTACGTTGGGCATAAAGTTTGATTAAATCGAAAGCGATTTCTTTTACTTTAGCCTTGGTTTTTTCTTTGAGCTTGCTCCAAACATCGCTGCCTAATTTGTTTATTTTAGGAACAGTGCCTTCCTTCCCGGTGTATTTAGAAATTTTATGAAGTGAATTGATGTTTACATATAAAATATCGGTGTCTTTGTAAATAATACGAACTGCTTCTTGAATTCTGCCGTTTACTTCTAATTTTTGCAAGCCGCTGTATGTGCCAACGCCATGATCTATATGTGTTACATAATCGCCGGGTTGAAGGTCGCGAAGTGTTTTAAGCGTAAGGGCTTTGTTTTTATTGTAAGCCTGTTTAACTTTGTATTTATGATATCGTTGAAATATTTGGTGGTCGGTGTAGCAAACTACTTTTAATTCATGGTCAATAAAGCCTTCGTGAATACTGGTGCCAACGGGCGTGAATTGTATTTCGGTATTTAAATCGGTAAAAATACTATTGAGTCGCTCTAGTTGTTTTACTTGTTCGGCAAAGAGATAAATGGCATAACCAGCGTTTTCATGTGCTTTAAGGTCTTTAATAAGTAAATCGAATTGACGATTAAAAGCGGGTTGCGATTTGGTAATGAATTCAATTTCAAAAGAGGCTAAATGCGGTTTATAGCCAAACTCAACGGTAGTTCGAACCTGCAGTAACTCCTTTATTGCCGGGGCTTTTATAAAGTCGGTCCAATGAATTTCTTTTAATACATGAATATCGTCTGTCTCTTCAATATTATTTTGTAACAGTCCACCTTGTTGAAGACTGAA
>CANHJH010000143.1 GCA_947460365.1 Sphingobacteriia bacterium
CCATGATTAGTATGTTTATTGGGGAAAAAACAATAGCCGACCTAAAAATTGTCTTTGTATCTGAACTAAAGGTTCTTTTTCCTGTTATCATGAAAAACTATATGGGGAATTTACAAGGTGAGCTTGATCTTGAAAAAATTGTCACAGAAAAAGTAATTGGGTTTTCATCAGATAAATTAGAAGAAATTTTAGTAGCGATCATGTCTAAAGAGTTTCGATTTGTAGAAATTATAGGTGGAGTTTTAGGCTTTTTAATTGGTATATTGCAGGTAATCCTTACCCTATTTGCATAACAATATCCACTTAGCAATAATCTGCTGAAGCACTTTATTTATCTGATTTATTGCCCCTATTGTCCATTTAAGTCCGTCATATTACCGTTTGTATAATGCATCACTAATATATACAATTCCTGTATCATATTTGTATTTAATAATAATTTTCCTATGCGTAACTTTCTTTTAACATTAACTATTTTTATAATACCATTTACCATCAGCGCTCAATTTCCGGGCATGGGTGGAAGTAGACCGGGGGCGGGTAATAGTCAAAATATGAATATTGGCCATTTTTATGGTAAAATAGTAGATAACAAATCCGCTAAAGCACTGGAAGGTGTTACTGTACAATTAAAAGGAAATAAGTTTGATACCGTAACCAAAAAAATGAAAGAAGCTATTTTAGGAACAGTAATTACTAAAGCGAATGGGGATTTTAGCTTCGAAAATTTATCGCCGTTTGGGAATTTTAAATTAACAATGACCTCTATAGGATTTAAAAAACTTGAACAAACAATTAATTTCGGTTTAAAAATGCCTCAAGGTGGAATGGCGGGAGGAAATATGCAACAAATGCTTGGTATGGTTGATAAAGACCTAGGTAATATAAAACTAGAGGAAGATGCGACCAATTTAGGAAATGTTACAGTTACCACCTCTTCAAAACCTCAGTTTGAAATGGGCATTGATCGTAAAATTTATAATGTTGATAAGAATTTGATGGGGTCAGGCCAAACAGCCACTGAATTAATGCGAAATATTCCTGCACTAAATGTTGACATTGATGGTAATGTAACCCTTAGAAATGCCAGTCCAACTATTTTTATCGATGGAAGACCCACTACAATAACATTAGATCAAATTCCTTCGGATATAATTGACAAAGTAGAATTAATTACCAATCCCTCCGCAAAATTCGATGCTTCTGGTGGAAATGCCGGAATTTTAAACATCGTTTTAAAGAGAAATAAAAAAACAGGGTACAATGGCGGTTTAAGAACTGGCATTGATTCAAGAGCAAAAGTTAACGTTGGGGGGGATTTAAACTTACGACAAAACAAACTGAATTTCACCGGAAGCGGTTTGTTTAATGAACGTAAATCTATTTCCGAAGGCATTACTGATAGAAATAATTTATTAAGTACCCCAAGTAATATATATAATACCAGCAATTCCACCAATACTGGTTATTTTGCCTTCTTTAGAGGAGGGGTTGACTATTTTATTGACAATAGAAACACTATTTCTGTAACCGCAAACTACAATAGAGGGAAGTTTGATAATGATCAAATGCAAAAAGTAGACTCAACTATTTCAGGTGCATTTGCTTCTTATTCTAATATTGCAACTTTATCTACAGCCAATTTCAGAAATATAGGAACCCAACTAAGTTATAAGCACAATTTTGCGAAAAATGGACACAATATTTCCTCTGACTACAATTATAACAAAAGCGATAATAATAATGCAAGTAATATAGATAATCACACTTATTACAAGGATGGTACCTCTAAAAGTAGCCCTATATTGCAAAAAGGACTGGGGGATGGATATACTACGAATCACACTTTTCAGCTTGATTATGAGAATCCTTTAACTGATGATACTAAATTTGAAGCTGGTGCAAGAGGCGCGATTAGAGACTTTAGCAATATTTTGAATCAATACCGTTTTAGTAATTCAGCTAACGATTATGTATTAATTCCAGCAATCAGCAGTAAATATAAATACAATGATCAGGTATATGCTGCATATACCACTTTTAGCTTTAAAGTGAAAAAATGGAGTTATCAATTGGGATTACGTGCTGAAAGTTCTAACTATCTGGGAACATTATTAAACGCATCCGGAATTGATTCTGCCTCTTTTAAAATAGATTACCCTTTAAGTCTGTTCCCAAGTGCCTTTATTACCTACAAGTTAAATGATAAGCAAGATTATCAAATCAACTACTCCAGAAGAATAAACAGGCCAAATTTCTTCCAATTAATGCCCTTTGCGGATTATTCAGACCCACAGAATATAAATATTGGGAATCCTGGATTAAACCCTGAATTCACCAATTCACTTGAATTATCTTGGAATAATGCTTACAAAAAGGGGTCTAATTTCCTGGCTACCGCATATTTTAAATATTCAACAAACCTCATTACACGTTACATATATCGTGATAAAAATGGCTTAATTCCGGGTGATAGTGCATATTTTAATACCTATATAAACGCAAACGACGCATATACCTACGGTATTGAATTAAGCAATAAAACGAATATTTCTAAGTGGTGGGAAATGACTGCCAGCTTAAACTTATTTAATTCAAAAATCAATGCCAATGTACCCGGACAAGCGAACTTGAGTCAGGAACAACTAAGTTGGTTTGGTAAGTTGAATAATACTTTTAAGGTATCGAAAGGTTTATCTATACAATTAAGTGGAGATTATCAAGCGAAAACTGTATTGCCACCAAGTTCTGGCGGCGGCGGCGGACGAGGTGGAATGGGTGGTGGAGGAATGATGTGGGGCGGTGGTCCTCAAACCGGTTCTCAAGGATACAATTTACCACGTTATGGCATTGATTTAGCTATTAGGAAAGAATTTACCTGGAAAAAAGGAAGAACAGCTAATATAACATTAAGCATGAACGATATTTTTAGAACTCAATTATTTGAGTCTTATTCATCAAGCAACCTATTCGACCAAACTAATCAACGTAGAAGAGATCCACAAATAATGCGTCTGAACTTTAGTTATCGATTTGGGAAATTTGATGTCAGTTTGTTTAAACGTAAAAATACCAAGGCTGATCAAAGTGGGGGAATGGAAATGATGCAATAATTTAGCATTTTTAACTTTTCGAGGGTAGATACTCATCAAACAAAAATGAGCATCTACCCTTTATTTTTTAGGCATTTTTTCCAGTTAACATGGGCACAAATGAAAACTCTTCAAATTGCTCATGTAGTACACTGCCATCTGTCTTTTTTGTTATACGAAGCATTCTTTGATTATCACCCTCATCTACAGGCAGTACCATATAGCCGCCTACTTTTAGTTGCTCAACTAACTTTGGGGGTATAAATGGAGCGGCTGCGGTTATTAAAATTTTATCGAACGGCCCATAAGTAGGCAGTCCTTCAAAACCATCTCCATAAAAGAATTTAATATTTAAAAACTTACCTTTAAAAACATAGTTTTTTTGCAAGTCGAACAATTTTTTTTGTCTTTCAATGGTAAAAATCATTTGAGCGCCCATTTCAGCAAGAATGGTGGTTTGATAAATACTTCCTGTGCCAATTTCTAACACCCTATCCCCTTTTTTAATTTGTAACAATTGCGTTTGATAAGCAACTGTATATGGTTGGGATATAGTTTGATCAGCTGCTATTGGAAATGCTTTATCCTCATAAGCGATTTTCTCAAAGGCCATATCAAGAAAAAAGTGTCTGGGAATAGTATTCATTGCAGCTAACACGGCGTCATCTGTTATACCTTTCTCGCGTAAATTCTCTATCAATTTTTTACGCATCCCCTGATGTCTGAAATCATCTGTAAACTTTCCGATTGATTGCATAATGCAAATATAAAGCAAGTTTATTTCAACCCCATACTGCTTATAATTCCATTAATTCGTTCGATAAGTTCTAACTGTTTACTATCAAATGCTTCTTTGGATTCTAGGGTTGTATTTACACTAAAATAAAATTTTATCTTAGGTTCAGTTCCCGATGGTCGGGCTGAAATCTTACTACCATCGGCCGTAATAAACTGTAAAACATTGCTTTTAGGTAATTGAATATCCCACGTTTCTCCAGTTATCAGATTTTTACCCATTTGAAGTTCATAATCCAACAGGGTAACCACCGCAGAATGATTGATTTGTTGAGGTGGATTATTACGATATCCTTGCATCATGTCTGCAATTTCTTTCTGCCCGTTCATCCCTTTTTTGGTAATGCTGATTAAACTTTCATAATAAAATCCATATTGAATATATAATTCAATCATTTTATCAAATAAGGTTTTCCCCTGATTTTTTTCGTAGGCAGCCATTTCGCACATTATCGCAACTGCACTAACTGCATCTTTATCGCGAATTTGATCGCCGATCATTAAACCAAAACTTTCCTCCCCGCCTATTATATAATTTTCTTTACCCTCTAATTCTTTTATTTTTTCCGCAATCCATTTAAACCCGGTTAATACGTTATAGCAGCCAACATTATTTTGTTTAGCTACCTGATTAATCATTTCCGTTGTAACTACGGTAGAAATAACCATGTCGTTGGAATGTGCAATCCCTTTTGCTTTACGAGCTTCTATCATGTAAGCAAAAGCTAATACAGCAGTTTGATTTCCGTTCATTAACACCCATTCGCCTTTATGATTCTTCACACCTATACCTACTCTGTCTGCATCAGGGTCTGTACCCAATAAAATATCGGCGTTTAATACTTTAGCCTTGTTTAGACCAATACTCATGGTTTCACTTTCTTCCGGATTAGGGTAAACTACAGTTGGAAAATTCCCATCCGGAGTTGATTGTTCATCCACTACAGTAACATTGGTAAACCCGAATTTACTCAATACCTGAGGAACCAACATGATACCTGTTCCATGTATAGGTGTATAAACGATTTTAAGGTCATGTTGTTTTGCTATCACATCTGGGTAAACGCTCAAATCGTGCACCATATTCATATAAGCTTCATCCAACTCTTTACCTATTATGGTGATATTGGCTTCCCCTCCAGACCATTTTACATCGGTAACATTTTGGATAGCTTCTACTTCATTGATTACATTTTTATCATGTGGCGGAACTAATTGACCGCCATCATTCCAATACGCTTTGTACCCATTGTATTCTTTAGGATTATGGGAAGCAGTACAAACAACCCCTGCCTTACAACCCAAATAACGAATTGCAAAACTTAGTTCCGGTGTAGGACGAAGTGCTTCAAATAAATAAACTTTGAACCCATTGGCAGCAAAAACATTGGCAGTGGTTTCAGCAAAAAAACGACTATTGTTTCTGCTATCATGAGCAATAGCTAACTTAATTTCTTCATTTCCATAAGTCTTTTTTAAATAATTAGCGAAGCCTTGTGTAGCCATACCAATGGTGTATTTGTTTACACGATTAGTTCCTACACCCATCAAACCCCTTAATCCTCCGGTACCAAATTCCAGATTACGGTAAAAAGCATCCGCTAATTCATCGGGATTTGATTTTTGAAATTCCGTAATAATATTTTTGGTTTCGGCATCATAATCACCATTTAGCCAAACATTAATTCTTTCTTGAATAACACTATCCATACATCAATTTTAGATAACAATTTTAATAAAAAATTTCGACAATTCCACACCCACAAGGGATTAACTAAAGGGATAAATACGTAAAGTTGCTTGAATTATATTACAAAAGCACCTGTAATCTCTCCATTAATCACTTCTACTTGAATATGATCTTCTTGTGTAGTTGCTAATGATAGGCCAACATAATTAGGCTCCACCGGAAAAAGCTTATGCATCCGTTCTACTAATACCATAGTCTGAATACTTCTTGGATACATATCCAGTAATGGTTTAAGCGCATACAACATGGTGCGACCACTGTTTGCAACATCATCAATTAATACCATATTAGTTCCCAAAGCATCTAAGTTTTCACTAAGTAAAACCGTTTTAGGGTGAACTTTATCTAACTCAATAGAAATAGTTTTTATGGAATTAGAAATATAATTTTTTAACAGCCCACTTACCTTTTCTGCAAGAACCAAACCATTTTCCTTTATTCCTATTAAAATCACCGGTGCGTTACTGTCGGTAAGGTTTTCAGCTAATTGAATACTCATTCTAAGTATTTTTTGATTTGCCTCCTCTTTGGTAAGTATATATCTTTTATCAGACATTGTTATTGAATTATGCATCAAAATAACAACAATAAATGCAATCTACAATTGATTCAGGCAGCGATGAAATTACTATCTTAGCATTATAACTCTATTTTATGCAAATTGTTTCTCCAATCGGATTTTTTATTTTAGCAGCCATTGGTACGTATTTTTTTATAAAAAAGGCTGCTGAGATTAAGCGAAATATTTTTTTAGGTAAAGACGAAAATCTGAGCGACCAACCTATAAAACGTTGGAAAAACTTGTTGTTACTGGCACTTGGACAAAAAAAGATGTTTAAAAACCCACTGGTAGCAATTATGCATTTAATTATTTATGCCGGATTTATTATTATTAATCTGGAAGTTTTAGAAATAGTACTAGATGGTTTTTTAGGTACCCATCGACTATTTTTGCCGATTTTAGGTAGTTGCTATACTTTTTTAATTAGCTTTTTTGAATTATTAGCTGTAAGTGTACTATTAATTTGTGTTATATTTTTAGTGCGTAGAAATATCCTACGATTAAGCAGATTCATCAGCAAAGATTTAAATGGATGGCCAAAAAGTGATGCCAACTATATTCTGGTTACTGAAATTGTTTTAATGAGTTTGTTTTTAACAATGAATGCCGCAGATCTAACTTTACAAGGTTTGGGGAGTGACCATTATCATCAAACCGGATC
>CANHJH010000144.1 GCA_947460365.1 Sphingobacteriia bacterium
ATCGGGAGACTTAACGGTTCCGGTATAAATGCCAATATCCAGCCCAACCTCATTCATCTTATTACTATTTAGGTCTAGCCCCCAGCTTTCAATTATGATATGAGGAAAATGGTTGAGTTCATCAAAAAGATCGCCATCACCTCTGTATACCATTATTCTGATCTTAGCTAATTGCTGATGATTATTTCTTTTAACCAGTTCAGTAATAGCATTTATTAAATAATTAGCAGATAAAAAAGAAGGGGAAACAAACTTAAATGTTTCTAATGCATGAAAGAAGCGTTCCATGTGGTATGCTTCCAACAATATCTTTCCTTTGCTCCATTTTAATGTTTCAAAAAATCCATCCCCGTAGCGGAAGGAACGATTGTTATGTGGAATAACCAGTTTATCGGAACGGATAAAATTCCCATCATTAAAAATAAATAATGTTTCTACCATAGGTACAAATATAGAATGAAGCTAAATTCGTTGTACGGATAATTTTATATATAATGAAAATAATAAATATAATTCAAGGATTAGAACAATTAGCGCCGCTGTCTTTTCAGGAATCTTATGACAATGCCGGATTAATTACCGGATCGGCAGATTGGGATTGTAGCGGTGTACTATGCGCACTGGATGCTACCCTGGAAGTTTTGCAGGAAGCGAAAGATAAGCAATGCAATTTGGTAGTAGCCCATCATCCAATTTTATTTAAGGGTTTAAACAAAATAAATGGGAAAAACTATGTAGAACAAGCCATTATATATGCAATAAAACATGATATAGCTATCTACGCGATACACACCAATCTTGATAATGTATCGCATGGCGTGAATTTAACCATTGCTCAAAAGCTGGCATTAATTCAACCTAGAATATTAGAACCCAAAAGAAATCAACTACTTAAACTAATCACTTTTGTACCTAGTAGTGATGCCCAACCCGTTCAACAAGCACTATTTAATGCAGGTGCAGGGGGAATCGGGGAATACAGTGAATGTAGTTTTAGCATAGTGGGAACGGGCACTTTTAAGGGGTCTGAGCAATCTAATCCAACAATTGGCCGCAAAGGAATCCGGGAAACAATCCCTGAAACACGCATTGAAGTTATATTGCCCATCAACTTGCAAAAACAAGTTTATGCAGCATTAATCAAAGCGCATCCTTATGAAACTGTAGCTTATGATTTTATACCCATCATCAATGAATATGAACAGGTGGGAAGTGGCATAATTGGCGAACTTGCCAACGAAATGTCGGAAATTGCCTTTTTAAACCTGTTGAAAGAACGGTTTAACCTGTCGGTTATTAAACATACACCACTTTTAGGTAAAAATATTCGCAAAATAGCTGTTTGTGGTGGTGCCGGAAGTTTTTTAATTTCCAAGGCATTACAAGCCGGGGCAGACTTTTTCATCAGTGCTGACATTAAATATCATGAATTTTTTGATGCTGAAAACCGCATGGTAATTGCCGATATAGGCCATTGGGAGAGCGAACAATTTACCACTGAACTGCTTTTTTCTTATTTAACCACTAAATTCCCTAACTTTGCCGTCCTAAAAACGGCAATTCACACCAATCCGGTGCGCTACTTTTTAGGGTAATCTCAAACTATAATTACATATGGCATCTGTAAAAGATTTCTCCGTTGAAGAAAAATTAGTGAACCTGCTGCGTTTACAAAAGATCGATAGTAAGTTAGATGAAATTCAGGTTTTAAAAGGCGAACTTCCGATGGAAGTGAGTGATTTAGAAGATGAAATTCAAGGTTTGCAAAGTCGCCAGACCCGTATTGAAGAGGAAATTAATGGTATCACTGAATTTATTGAGGGGAAGAAAAATACCATCAAAGAAAGTGAAGCTTTGATTGCCAAATACGAAAAGCAAAGTGATAATGTAAAGAATAACCGTGAGTTTGAAGCCATCAACAAAGAAGTTGAAATGCAACAACTGGAGGTTAAATTGGCAGAAAAGCACATTAGGGATGCCAATGAGGAACTATCAGACAAGATTAAAGCATTAGAAACTGCTAAAAAGCAGGTAGCTGTTAAGGAAGGCGTATTAAACCACAAGAAGAGTGAACTTCAGAAAATTATTGTAGATACTGAAAAGGAAGAAACTGCTTTAAATAAAGTTTCTGGTGAAGCGCGCAGTCATATTGATGAGCGTTTAATGTACAGCTATGACCGTATTCGTAATAGCTATAGAAACGGTTTAGCCGTAGTTCCTGTTGAGCGTGATGCTTGTGGGGGTTGCTTTAACTCTATCCCACCTCAGCGTCAAAGTGAAATTCGTTTACACAAAAAAATCATCGTATGTGAAAACTGCGGTCGTATTTTGGTAGATGCGGACATGAATGATACTGTAGAAGCAAAATAGTACAATAATCGATTGTTTTTAATTTATATAACAATAAAGGGTAATCAATTGATTACCCTTTATTATTTTCGGGGAGCAATGAGGCTAATTTATTTAATAACCAGCTGTTTAATTTTTTCGATAAGTGGGATAACTCAAAAAACTTTTGAGTTTAACGCAGCAAGTATTCAGGCATATCAGGAAATAACCAGACTTAAAATTAAAATTGGCAGGCAACTGCTGGAGAAATCTTCCCAACAGAACCCCCATAACCTTATACCGGTTATGCTTGGCAGTTATTGTGATTTTTATACCCTTTTTTTTAATGAAGATCCCGAAGAATACAACAAACTGTATCCACTTTTTGAGCAAAGGCTGGATGAGTTAAAAGAAGGATCCAACACCTCCCCCTTTTATTTATATTCACAAGCCATTGTTAGAATCCATCGTGCAGGTGTATCGGTTAAATTCGGGCATCTTTGGGATGCTGGGTGGGACTTTAGGAAAGCATATCTGCTCCTTAAGGAAAATAAAAAAAAGTTTCCCGGTTTTTCGCCCAACGATTTAATGTATGGGGCACTTCAATCTGTAATAGGAACCATCCCAAAAGGATATAAATGGATGGCCAATATACTAGGCATGAATGGCTCACTTACCGAAGGAATGAAAACCGTTCGCAATTATACCAACAGCAACGATGGATGGGCTAAATTCTTCTTTAATGAATCCGCTTTTATTTATCCCTATTTGCTTTTTTATATCGACAACAAAAAAGAAGAAGCCTTGCAATTCATCTATCAAAAAAAGATGGATTTAGTAAACAATCATCTACACGCCTACATGGCCACCAACATCACACTTAATAACAAACAAATTGAGTTATCTAAATCAATTATACAGAATCGAAACAAATCGGATGATTACCTCAAACTAAGTGTATGGGATTTTCAAATGGGGTATGTTAAACTATATCATTTAGATATTCCAGAGGCAAAAGTCTATTTTGAGCAATTTATTCGCTCTTTTAGAGGCAACTTTTATGTTAAAGATGTGTACCAAAAACTTAGTTGGTGCTATTTGTTAGAAGGAAACATGAAAAAGGCCGAGGAAAATCGAAAGATGCAGTTAACTAAAGGAAGCGTTGAAACCGATGCCGATAAAAAGGCATTAAAAGATGCTAAGGCGGCAATATGGCCCAATACATTGCTTTTAAAAGCCCGCTTATTGAATGATGGTGGATACCATCATGAAGCTTATAAGTTATTAGTTAATAAAACAGAAAGTAGTTTCGAAAAAATTGAAGAAAAACTAGAGTTTTCCTACCGTATTGCCAGAATTTTTGATGATTTAGGCAGGGATGAAGAGGCCATTCAAAAGTACTTGATTGCCATAAAAATCGGAGCAGACAGAAAAGAATACTTTGCATCCAGAGCGGCCTACCAAATTGGCCAGATTTATGAAATGAAGGGGTTAAAAGAGCAGGCCATCGCCTATTACCAAAAATGCATTGAAATGGAAGACCATGAATTTAAGGATTCATTGGATCAACGAGCTAAAGCGGGAATAGCTCGTTGTAAAGGCAATTAAATGCCCTTCTATAAAAAAATTAGAAAATAGTCTGCTAATGATTTAAACAAGCTTTGTTATCTTGCTGACAAATTTTATACTAAAACCATAAACCGGAAAACTTGCTTCGGAAATTAATCATACAGAATTACGCTATTATAGATGAAATCTCTATTGATTTCTCTGACAAGCTAAATATTATCACCGGGGAAACCGGTGCAGGAAAGAGTATTTTAATGGGCGCGCTTGGCCTTATTTTAGGCGATCGGGCAGATACCTCCGTTTTGGTAAATACAGAGAAAAAATGCTTTATTGAAGGCTATTTTTCTGTAGACAACAAAGTAGATGTAATTGCGCTTTTAAAAGAAATGGATCTGGAATCCGATGAAGAATTGATTCTTAGAAGAGAAATTGGCACCAACGGAAAATCGAGGGCCTTTATTAATGATACGCCTACTACTTTGCAGCAACTGAAGAAGTTGGCCAGCTATCTGGTAGACCTTCATCAGCAATTTGATACACTGGAATTAGGAGACAGTGATTTTCAGCGAGAAGTGATTGATGCGCTGGCAGGAAATGATGCGGCTATTCGACTTTACAGAAAAAGCTTCTTCTTATGGCAAACCAAGCAAAGGGAATTGCAGGCACTCAAAGACGAAAAGACTGCTTTCTTAAAGGAATTCGACTACAACCAGTATTTATACAATGAGCTAGAAGAGTTGGATTTAAAAGAAAATGAACTGGAAATTATTGATGAAGAATTGAAAGTTTTAAATAATTCTGAAGATATTAAAGCTGGTATTCAACGAGTATACGTTGCTTTGAATGAAGATGAGCAACCCATTGTAGTGCAGTTAAAACAACTCATTAACCAACTTAGTGCGTTTTCGGGTATGAACCTAGAATTACCTGTTTTGATTGAACGCATGAAAGCTGCACAGGTTGAATTAAAAGATGTGGCTGATGAACTGGAAAGGTTAAACAACAATATTTTCTTTGATGATAAAAGAATTGAATGGATTAACCAGCGATTGAGTGATGGGTATAAGTTATTAAAAAAACACAATGTAAAAACCACCGCCGAATTACTTCAATTAAAAGATACGCTTTCAGATAGCCTTCAAAATGTATTACAGATAGATGATGCCATTCAAATATTAGAAAAAGACATTGCTGAAAGACGAGGTCAACTGGAACGTGAAGCGGCTATTATTAGTAGAGAAAGGGCTCGAATTATTGCCCCTTTTGAAAGAGATGTAAATGTGCTGCTTAAGCAAGTAGGAATGCCTAATGCGCTTATTCAGGTTCGTTTAATTCCTGCAACACTGTATGAATTTGGCATTGAGCAGGTTGAGTTATTATTTGATGCCAACAACAACAATCGCTTTGAGCCTATCCGAAAAGTGGCTAGCGGTGGGGAGTTGAGCCGTTTAATGCTTTGTATTAAATCATTGGTAGCAGAATCTATAGACCTTGCTACGCTTATTTTTGATGAAATTGATACCGGTATCTCCGGTGAAGCTGCCAAACAAGTGGGACTTATTATGAAAAATATGTCTGCTAAAAGGCAAATTATTTGCATTACCCATCAGCCACAAATTGCAGGTAAAGCCAATGCACATTATTATGTTTATAAAGACAAGAAAGCAGATAAAATTCAAACTACTATCCGACGTTTAACTGATGAAGAACGCATTCATTCCATTGCACAAATGCTGAGTGGGGAACAACCAACAGCCGCAGCGTTAGACAACGCCAGGGAGATGATAAATAATTAAGTATGGGTAGTATGTGGATTAGCGTTATTTTAGCTGATTAAAATTAGAATATGGCATACAATTTATTGAAAGGAAAACGAGGCATCATCACCGGTGCATTAGATGAAAACTCTATTGCATGGAAAGTTGCCGAAAAAGCACATGAAGAAGGGGCAACATTTGTTTTAACCAACGCTCCAATTGCCATGCGCATGGGCGAAATCAATAAACTGGCAGAAAAAACAGGTTCAACCATTATACCTGCAGATGCTACCAATATTGATGAATTAACTAACTTATTTACTCAATCTCAGGAAGTACTTGGCGGCAAGCTAGATTTTGTACTTCATTCTATAGGAATGAGCGTAAATATCCGTAAAAAGATCCCTTATGCTGAATCTAATTACGACTATTTCATGAAAGGGATTGATGTATCTGCTATGTCATTCCATAAAATGTTGGCGGTAGCTAAAAAACTAGATGCCATTAATGAATGGGGAAGTGTTGTTGCATTAACTTATATGGCTGCACAACGTACCTTCCCTTTTTATACCGATATGGCCGACATTAAAGCTATGTTAGAATCTATCGGCAGAAGCTTTGGATATCATTACGGTTTAGAGAAAAAAGTTAGAATCAATACTGTTTCTCAGTCTCCTACCAAAACTACTGCAGGTACCGGAATCAAAGGTTTTGGTGATTTTTATGATTTTGCCAATGCAGTTGCACCTTTAGGCAATGCCAGTGCCGAAGATTGTGCGAACTATTGCATTACCTTATTCTCCGACCTCACCAGAATGGTAACTATGCAAAATCTATTTCATGACGGTGGCTATTCTACCACCGGAGTAAGTATGGATGTGATGGAAAAATTGGGAATTGCAAATCAGGAATAAACGAATAATAATATGAACCTAATTGATATACTGGGATATTTTGGCGCTTTTTTAAGTGCCATTACCTTTATTCCACAAGTGCTTCAGGCTTGGAAAACAAAGAGTGTGGGAGATTTAAGTATTTGGATGATCCTTATCGTTATAACCAGTACTATCGTATGGCTTATATATGCGGTAAATGTAAAAAGTGGGCCTGTATTGGTGGCGAACTTAATAGTACTATCCTTATCCTTGTTGTTGTTCTATTTTAAACTTACGTTTAAAAAGCCTCATTAAC
>CANHJH010000145.1 GCA_947460365.1 Sphingobacteriia bacterium
GGAAAGCCTCAAAAATGGGAGGTTTTTGCGGATGGATTTACCGGTACAGATACATTGGTAAATACCAGTGATACCAAACATCGTCCGATGGGATTAGCCCAAGGTCCTGATGGATCACTGTATATTTCTGATTCTAAAAAAGGAAAGATCTGGAAAGTTCAATTTAAAGGCAACAAAGAAAAGTTTTCTGATAAAGATTTGGCAAAGATGAAAGCCCGAGAAAATCGTACCTACGTAAAAAATCCGGATATTGTTTTAGATAACTTAGAACGCAGCAAAGAAGTATTAGGCGGTGAAAAACTGTATCAGTTAAATTGCCGGGCTTGTCATCAACAAAATGGTCAGGGCGATGGCATAAGATTTCCTTCTATAGCAGGGACTGATTGGGTGAATGGAAACAAAGACACTTTAATTTCAGTAATACTGCGCGGACTAGAAGGCCCTATTAAAATTAACGGTCAACCTTTTAATGGAGTTATGCCTAAGTTCTCGCAACTACCAGATCGTGATATTGCCAGTATACTAACCTATGTGCGCAATAATTTTGGTAACCATGCAGACCCCATCACCAAAACAGATGTAATTACTGTTCGGTATAGATTAAGAATACGCAGAATGAAAGAAAAAGAAATGCAGCTGAAAAAAGAGGCCGCTGCCGCCGCAAAAAAATAAGGCTATTTAACATAGATTGGGTTGGCAAGACCGTTTAAATCATACACGATTTTGCCCCCTTTTATTGTTAACTCGCATTCAAATTTTTCATTGCCTTTTACTTTATACCCTGTTTTATCATAAAAGCCAAAGTTTCCTTTTCTAATATTTAATAGCGCAATATCAGCTTCCGCTCCTTCCGACAAATTACCTAAACTGTTACGCTTAATTACCTGAGCCGACTTCCAGGTACTTGCCTTAATTACATCGGTTAGCGACATGCCCATGTTCACAAATTTAGACATAACACTCAGCTGATCCTTCATAGAACTGTTCATACTTCCGGTATGTAAATCGGTACTGATGGTATTCGGATACAAGCCTGCTTTGAGTGCAGGTATAGCTTGGGTATAATTAAAACTGGCACCACCATAGCCTACATCAAAAATAATCCCTCTTTTTTGTGCCGCTAATACAAAGGGTTTTAAAGTGCTATTTGCATCTACTATTTCTTCACGCGCACCACCCAATGCAGCATAGGTGTGCGTATAAATATCGCCGGGTCTTAGATGTTTAAAAAATAAATCTTCGATTGACAAGTTGGGTTTAGATCCACCAAAATCAATGATTACAGGTAATTCAGCAAGATTACCGGCTTCTACCACTCGGTCGGTTGGGCTCCAATCCTCTCCATTAAAATGAGCCAGTTTAAACCCTACAATATAATCTTTGTACTGCTTTGCAGCATTTGCAGCAAGCTTAGGGTTCATGTCATTGATATCTTGCTCATAATTACCCCCTCGCATCCCTTCACCTACAATATTTAAAAAAGACAACACCCTAGTTTGAGAAACATCAATTACATTTTTTTTAAACGTTGCAAAGTTTTTCCATCCGGCTCCACCACAATCAACCACCGTAGTTACGCCTACTCTAAATGTATAACCATCTGGCATTAACGCACTTAATCCATCACTTAAATAATGATCTGGTTGTGTACCAGCAAAAACATGCGCATGTATATCTATTAATCCCGGAACCACCAATAAACCGGTTGCATCCACTACTTGTCTGGCTTCTTTTTCTGGTAAATTCTTAGCTATTGCAAAAATTTTACCCGCCTTAACAGCCACATCCATTAGTGCATCGATATTGTTTTTAGGATCAATTACTCTACCCCCTTTTATGAGAATATCATAATTGGAACTTGCAGGTTGAGCTGTTAATTGAAGTTGTAAAACAACCAGGGTAAATAGTAAAAATAAATACTTGTTCATAAAATAGGATTAATATATCAATTGAAAAGTTAAGTAAAATCGGGCATTGTATATCTAATTTATAATAAAAATAAGAAAGTGAAAAAATAAAAGCGTGTTTATGTATGATTCTGCATTTATTTCATTAATTTTTGTTCAAATTAGAATCAAACTGCTATGAATTTTTTTGCTGCCATCCTGGTAACCAACTTACTCAATTTTTCCGCTGTAGATACCGCCCAATATCAAATGACGATTGGCTCCTACACTAAAAAAGGAAACCCAGGTATTGAAGTATATTCCGTTAATGCCATTACCGGAAAACCTAGTTTGTTGTACACCAGAGAAAACGCAAATGCCTCTTATTTAACTTTAGCCAATGAGGGTAAATTGATGTATGCGGTAACGGAAGGAGCCAAGGATGCTTCTTTTGTAACTGCCTACCAACTCAACAGCAACAATGCATTCGATAAAATGAATCAGGCGCCTATTAAAGGGGCAGCACCCTGCTTCATCACCTATCGTCCTGATAGTAAAACAGTGTACACTGCCAATTATACATCGGGTAGTGTAAGTGTTTTTAAAACGGGCGAAAAAGGGGAATTGCTTCCTATTGCGCAGGAAATATTTTACAATGGATCGAGTATCAACAAAGCCAGACAAGAAGCTGCACATGCTCATAAAGTAGTATTAAGTCCGGATCATTCCGCGCTGTTAGTTACCGATTTGGGTAGCGATAAAATGTATCTCCATAAAATTTATGCAGATGGTTTGTTAGATGAAAATTATACTGCTATTCCAATCACTGCCGGCAACGGACCAAGACATTTTGTGTATGACTCCAAAGGAACGCATGGTTATTTGATCAGTGAAATGTCGGGTACCGTTGATGTTTTTTCTATTGATCAAAATAAATTCAATAAAATACAAACAATTATTGCCGACACTTCCAGTGCAAAGAGTGCTAAAGGAAGTGGCGATATTCATATCTCACCCAGTGGCAAATGGCTCATCACCACCAATAGAGTAAGCAGTGAAGAGTTAACTGTTTTTAAAATTGGAAGTGATGGACTACTTACTAAAATGTATCATCTACCGGTTGCTCAAAGACCCCGAAATTTTAGTTTCGCTCCTTTAGGAAATTTTGTTTTTGTTGCCAGTCAGCTGGAAGATAAGGTGCAGATTTTTTCATTCAATGATTCAACCGGAGCATTAACCAATACCCACCAGGATCTTGCCATTAAAGCACCGGTATGTGTGGTTTTTTCAGGCGAACCTATGGAGGTAAATCCAGAAGAAAGAATCAAACAATCAAGTATTCAATTAATACCTGTAGTGCCGCCCATTGCCAATTATGTTAAACAAGTTCAGGTTGGTAAATTGGTTTATTTATCGGGACACGGACCAGATAAACCGGGTGGTGGACAAATGTATGGGCACTTAGGAAAAGATGTTACCATAGAAGAAGGTCAGCTTGCTGCGCGTCTTACAGGTATATCGATGCTTTCTACTTTAAAATCTTATATCGGTGATTTAAACAAAGTAAAAAGAATTGTAAAAGTATTAGGGTTGGTGAATTCTGATCCAAGTTTTGTGCAACAACCCATGGTTATGAACGGCTTCTCTAACCTAATGGTAGAAGTGTTTGGTGAGAGAGGAAAACATGCACGCTCTGCAGTTGGTGTTGCGGCTTTACCCAACAACATCTCTGTTGAAATTGAAATGATTGTTGAATTAAAATAAATTTATTAAACAAAATACACACCAATGAAATCACAAAACCGTCGTTCTATTTTCAAAAAAATGTTTGCAGGTATATTGGGCATTACCGGCGCATCTGTTGCTGCAAATGCTGCCAGCACTTCCGAGATTGAAAAAAATGAAAAGGAAGTATTCAATGTGGAGTTTGATCAGGATGTACCGCTGTTTTCCGGTTCAACCAAGTTTGGAGGAATGGTATTCGTTGCCGGCAAAGGAGCGCACTTTGAGGGCGACATTAAAGCACATACCGATCATGTTTTAAAAGAATTAGAAAAAGAACTGATTAAAGCTGGTTCTTCTATGGATAAAGTATTAAAAGTAAATGTTTATCTGTCCGACTTAAACGACTATAAACAAATGAATGAAGTGTATAAAGGTCGTTTTGGTGCTAACCCACCGGTAAGAACAACCGTTGCCACTTATGGTGGTGTTCCAGGAAATTCATTGGTTGAAATGGATTGTATTGCTATTGCTAATTAATTAAATCAAATTTCATGAAACGTAGAGATCTTTTAAAATATTTATCGATTACCCCACTTGCAGGTGCATCCATCGCGGGGGGATTATCTAGTGCCAATGCAGCACCTATGTCTACACCATTAAGTGTAGCTAAAAAACGTGATCTATTTGCTGAATTAGGTGTTCGCACTTTTATTAATGCAGCCGGCACCTATACTGCTATGACGGCTACCTTAATGCGTCCAGCTACTGTTGAAGCCATCAGACAAGCTTCTCACAAATTTTGTATGTTAGACGACTTACAAGATAAAGTTGGCGCGAGACTTGCCGAAATTGTCAAAGCAGAAGCTGTAGTGGTTACCAGTGGTGCCTTTGCTGCATTAACGCTTGGCATGGCGGGTATCTTAACCGGCTTAGATCCAGTTAAAGTAAAGCAACTGCCTAAGTTGGAAGGTACCGGTATGAAAACAGAAGTGATTTGTCAAAAGTCGCATGCCATAGGATACAATCAGGCATTAACTAATACGGGCGTTAAAATTGTAATGATTGAAACTGTAGATGAACTCATCAAAGCAATTAATCCAAACACCGCCGCTATGCACTTTCTGCATGTTCAATCTGATAAAGGTCAAATTCAACATGAAGAATGGGTAGCAATTGGCAAGAAATATGGTATTCCTACTACGATTGATATAGCAGCTGATGTACCTCCGGTAAGTAATTTATGGCGCTTTAATGAAATGGGCTTCGACTTCGTAGCCATATCTGGCGGTAAAGCATTAAGAGGTCCGCAAAGTGCCGGTTTATTAATGGGTAAAAAAGATTTAATTAAAGCTGCCCGTTTATCGATGCCTCCAAGAGGAGAAACAATTGGACGTGGCATGAAAGTGAATAAAGAAGAAATTTTGGGTATGATGGTGGCAGTGGAAGAATTTGTAAAAATTGACCATGATGCCGAAGCACTAATCTTTTTAGAGCGCATCAAAAAAATACAAGCAGCAGCAGAATCAGTTGCAGGCGTAAAAACAACTATTTCAACACCTACTTTAGGCAATGTAACGCCTACCTTAAATATTTCATTTGATTACAGTAAGATTAGTAAAACAGGGGAGCAATTGCGTTTAGATCTTAGAAATGGAAATCCTTCTATTGAATCGGTAGGCGGTAAAGATAATATTGGCATGACGGCCTGGTCTTTACAAGAAGGCGAAGATGTAATTGTTGCTAAAAGATTAAAAGAGGTTTTAGAAAGTGCCGTAAAATCATAAATATGAAAAAAACAGGGCTCCTATTGATACTTGTCTCCAGCTATTTTTTTGCTCAATCGCAGGTATTTCCTCCATCAGAATTAACCTACCTAACCTCCTATTGGAAGGGTGAGCGCTTTGAAGATGGCAGACCTAAAATAAGTGATGAACTGATTGCCAGAGCCAGAAAAATTGGTATTGAAGAAGCCTGGCAAGTGCTTTATAACGAGGGGTATAAAAATCAGTTTGAAGGCAATTGGAAAATGGTGCACGATCATGTTCCGGTAGTAGGCAGGGCTGTTACGGCAAAATACAGTCCTACCCGCCCGGATATTGAAGCGCTTATTAAGGAGAGAGGAAAAAAAGAAGGCAGAACCGGTAACACCAATGCATGGCCTATTCAGGTTTTACAAAAAGGCGATGTTTATGTTGCAGAAGCTTTTGGTAAAATTGCGCAGGGTACATTAATTGGAGATAATTTAGGCGCTTCTATATTTAATAAAACGGGCAATGGCGTAATCTTTGATGGTGCTGCAAGAGATCTTTCCGGTTTAGCGCAGCTAAATGGCTTTAATGCCTATGTTCGGGACTTTCACCCCTCATTTTTAGAGGAAGTAGTGCTGATTGGACTCAATAGTCCCATTCGCATTGGTGCTGCCATAGTAATGCCCGGCGATTTGGTGTTGTCTGAAAGAGAAGGGGTATTGTTTATACCGGCTCATTTGGCGGAGAAAGTAGTAGCAACTGCCGAATTTATTTCTGTTAGAGATAGATTTTCAAAAGATGTTTTAAAGTCTGGCACGTACAATGCCGGACAAATTGATAGTCAATGGACGGAAGATATTAAAACAGCTTTCTTACGTTGGATCAGCGCTCACCCCAATGAGCCACAAATAACCAAAGAATCGCTTGAAAAATTTTTAGAAAAAAGAACCTGGTAATTCATCATTAATCATTTTAACATGAAAAACTACAAATCCTTCCTGTACCTGTCTGTAATACTATTTGTTTTATCGGGTATGCTGTATTTTCTTCAACTCCATACCTTTTTAGGCTTGGTAGTATCATTGGCGTTTTTATCCTTAAGCCTGGGGGTTAAGTCAACAGAAACATACAAAGGATTAAGTTTTACGATGGTTATTCTGGCATGTGTTTGCATTACCCTCAACTATCCTCAATATTTTATTCAGATTGGAGATTTTAAACTCAAGGGGCTCATTACTCCGCTCATTCAAATTATTATGTTTGGTATGGGTACTGAAATTGGCGTAAAAGATTTTAAACGTGTGGCAGAACAACCCAAAGCTGTTTTTATTGGATTAGTAGGTCATTTTACCTTTATGCCTTTAATGGGTTATGCACTTGCTACACTGTTTAATTTTGAGCCGGAAATTGCGGCGGGTGTAGTTTTAATTGGTTCTATGCCATGTGGTTTGGCATCTAACGTAATGTCTTACCTGGCCAAAGCCA
>CANHJH010000146.1 GCA_947460365.1 Sphingobacteriia bacterium
AAAGTATTGGTCGCCAATAAAAAAATTACATGGCAAATAAAAGAATATTAATAACCGGCGCAGCCGGATTTCTTGGGTCGCATTTATGTGATCGCTTTATAAAAGAGGGCTACAATGTAGTGGCTATGGATAACCTGATTACAGGTGATCTTCGTAACATTGAACATTTGTTCAAACTAGAGAATTTCGAGTTCTATCATCATGATGTGTCTAAGTTTATTCATGTGCCCGGAGCGCTTGATTATATTTTGCATTTTGCTTCTCCCGCCAGTCCCATCGATTATTTAAAAATTCCTATTCAAACACTTAAAGTAGGTGCGTTAGGTACACATAATTGCTTGGGTTTAGCTAAAGCTAAAAATGCCAGAATGTTGGTGGCATCTACCAGTGAAGTGTATGGAGATCCAATGGTACATCCTCAAACGGAAGAGTATTGGGGTAATGTAAATCCTGTTGGACCACGCGGCGTTTACGACGAAGCCAAACGTTTCATGGAATCCATCACCAGAGCCTATTACACTTTTCATGGAGTAGAAACCAGAATTGTTAGAATATTCAATACCTATGGTCCAAGAATGCGCCTGAATGATGGCCGTGCTTTGCCCGCATTTATTGGTCAGGCTTTACGCGGAGAAGACCTTACCGTATTTGGAGATGGAAGCCAAACCCGCTCTTTTTGCTATGTAGATGATTTAATTGAAGGGATTTATCGCTTGTTAATGAGCGATTATACCATGCCGGTGAATATTGGCAATCCTAATGAAATTACTTTGAAAGATTTTGCGGAAGAAGTACTGAAATTAACTGGCTCTTCTGTAAAAATCATATACAAGCCTTTACCGGTAGATGATCCAAAACAACGCAGACCCGATATAACAAAGGCCAGAGAATTATTAGGATGGGAACCTAAAATTGATAGGGCAGATGGGTTGAAAAAAACCTATGATTACTTTAAGTCTTTGCCCAAAGAAGAATGGTCTAAACAACCCAAAGAGTTTAATTCAAGCAAGTAAAAAATATGAAGCCAATTGTTGTAGTTACAGGTAAAAATGGTCAGTTAGGTTGGGAATTACAACAATTGGCTGATAGTTTACAAAGCGCGTATCATTTTATTTTTACCGATAGAAATGAACTCGATCTAAGTAAGCCTGAAACAATTTCGCCATATATTGATCAGATTCGCCCCCAGTATATTATCAACTGCGCTGCTTATACAGCGGTTGACAAGGCAGAAACAGAGCAAGAATTAGCATTAGCTATTAATGCAACAGCCGTTGGTGAATTGGCTGCTTGCTGCGAAAAATTATCATGTAAGCTGATCACTATTTCAACTGATTATGTGTTTGATGGAAATGGCACATCACCCTATCAGGTCAACACCCATACAGATCCAATTAATTATTATGGATATACGAAGTGTTTGGGAGAGCAATTGGCACAGCAAAACAATCCATCTGCAATTATCATCCGAACATCATGGGTATACAGTACTCACGGAAATAATTTTGTAAAAACCATGATGCGACTGATGAAAGATCGGCCGGAATTAAGCGTGGTATGTGACCAAATAGGATCTCCTACTTATGCAGCCGATCTGGCACAGGTATTAATAAAAATAGTGGAGTTAGATCAGCAAGGAACCCATCATGCAGGAGTTTATCATTACAGTAATGCGGGCGTTATTTCCTGGTATGATTTTGCTGTTGCAATAAAAGAAGCAGCAGGTTTTACCACCCAAGTCCATCCCATCGCAACTAGCGCTTATCCTACACCAGCAAAAAGACCGGCATATTCGGTGATGGACACCAATTTAATCATGCAAGATTTTGATATTGCAATACCTGATTGGCGAAGCAGTTTAGCCATATGTGTAGAGCGCCTACTTTAAATATTTAGCGCTTTAGAAATAAGTAAATCATCTCCTAATCGCCCAAAATACTATATTGGTCGTTCTTTTACTTATTCAGAATAAATTTTTTGCAATAAAAGCAAACCGTCTCTCGAAATATTTATCGTGTTGTTATTTTCTAAAAATAATTGTTTCTGGTTATAGCCTTTAATAAAGTGTTTATTTACTATATAAGATTTATGTACCCTAATAAAGTTAAGGTTTAAATTAGGGTGTAAGGCTTTAAGCGTTTTAGACGTAGTAAAGATATTGCCATTGGTAGTATGTATATCCGCATAAGCACCATTGGCTTTTATTAAGAGTATTTCTTCTTGTTTAATGGGGGTATTGATGCCTTTTTCTTTTACAGTTAAATATGAATATTGTTTTAAGGCAGATGCTTTGTAGCATTTTTCCACGCAATTTTTCAGTTCATTAGGATCAAGTGGTTTTAGCAAATAGTCGAATGCCCTGTTTTTTAAGGCGTTAAATCCAAAATCGGCAAATGCAGAAACATAAACAACCTTACATGATTCCGGTATAAATTGGATAAAATCAAAGCCCGATCCTTCATGAAGCTGAATGTCCAGAAATACTATGTGATAATTGTTTTTTTCTATAAGACGAACGGCGTTGTCAATTGTTGTGGAGGTATCAATTGTGGAAACAAATTCAAGGCAATGTATGTTTAATAAATGGGAGAGCGTGTTACGATCACTGGGTTCATTATCTAATATTAAGACTTGCATTTTCATAAGCGCGGCTAATATATGTACTCAATAGTAAACAACCATGATTCTTTAGTGAACCGCATATTTATTTAGTTAATTAAAAAGTAATTAAAATATCTTTTGGCTGAAATTAGTATTTAAAATAACTCAACCCAAAAAGGGTAAAATTTTTTGAAAAAGTCAGGCAAAATTTTCGACTAATTTTAATTCATAGCTTTTAGCGGCAAATTATTCAAATAACGATAAGTTTTAATATTATTAAGCCTGGGGGAGTTTAGTTTTATAATCTGTTGACATGAACACTTGGCTGATTATTTTAATGTAAGCTTCAATTATTAACTCAAAATGGTCGTAATTATTGATACCTATAAAAGCTATTTGATAAAATATATAACACCATATGCAATGGTGAAATAACAATTTCAAACCGTCTCCATTCCTATATTTACCCGTTTTCCTGTTGCTTCAATCGTACCAATAAATGGATTGTTTTCTGCGTTTTCATGTAAATTAAAAGGATGCAATTCAATTAGCTTGTATTTTTTTCAATACAGCGGTTTGCTCAATTATTTTAAAATAATTATGTCCAAACTTTTCACTCCAAACAGCTACATCTATATCGCTATATGCATGAGGATTTCTATTAACCATACTCCCAAAAACATAGGCTTTGTTAACAGGAAAACCTAGCTCTTCCAGCTCGGATAAATAACCATTTATTGCTGCGTTCATATCTTTTCTTCTAAACATAGTAAGTGGATTTGTAGTGCAAAATGAGTTATGTTGTTCTTTTGAAAGCATAATAACACATTAAATTAATTTTTTATTGAATAAAAGAACAATTTATGTTTACAATTTATGGTTATTTTTAGTGATTATTATCATCATGATAATATTAAACTACGAATCTATTCAATAACACCGTATGTCCCCAAAATCCCTTCTTTCCCAATGGGTTGAATGTTTCAACAAGCAAGACGTAAATGGTTTGCTGAACTTCTATCATGATGATGCCATCAACCACCAATTGGAAATTATTAGGAAGAATAAATGAAACCGTTTGTTAACTTTACGAGTTGACTGATGAGGAAATAAAAATTGTAGAAGGAAAATGAGTGAAACTCAAAACATAGAATATAAAAGCAATTGGCGAGACGAATATCTGAAATGGATATGCGGTTTTGCCAATGCCAATGGAGGAACAATTTTCATCGGCAAAGATGATGTGGGAAATGTGGTTGGCATTTCAGATTCTAAAAGGTTAATGGAAGAAATTCCGAACAAGGTAAAAGACACTTTGGGCATTTTCGTAGAGGTGAATTTGCACAAAAATAAACAAGGTGAGTTTATTGAAATTGGAGTAGA
This sequence comes from Sphingobacteriia bacterium, assembly GCA_947460365.1. GTDB lineage: Bacteria > Bacteroidota > Bacteroidia > Chitinophagales > Chitinophagaceae > Sediminibacterium. The sequence goes on from CANHJH010000146.1 coordinate 3,985, forward strand.
GCCGTATCCTTATCCTGTAAATTACAAAGGTCAATATCATGTTAGAAGCGGAAGCACCAAGCAAGAACTGAAAGGTGCTGCATTGGATAAATTTTTGTTGCAGAAAAAAGGTAAGCGTTGGGATGGAGTTCCTGTTCCTAAAGTTTCGGTAAAAGATTTGAAGCAGGAAACATTTGATTTTTTCCGCAAGCGGGCTTTCAAAAGTCAGCGAATAGATGATGACAGCTTAACCGACAGCAACGAACATTTGATTGAGAATTTGCAGTTGAAAGAGGGCGAATACCTGAAACGTGCTGCTGTTCTACTTTTTCATTCCAACCCCGAAAAATTTGCAACGGGCGCTTACATTAAAATCGGTTATTTCCAATCGGATGATGATTTGAAATTTCAGGATGAAATTCACGGAAACCTGTTTGAGCAAATTGAGAAAGCAATGGATTTGCTGTTTACAAAATACATTAAAGCTGAAATCAGTTACGAAGGTATTAACCGAATAGAGAAATTTGAATATCCGAAAGAAGCGGTAAGAGAAGCTTTGCTGAATACTATTGCACATAAAGACTATTCGGGCGGTGTGCCAATTCAAATAAGCCTTTACAGCGACAAAATTATTTTCTGGAACGAAGGACAATTACCCGAAAATTGGACTGTGAAAACACTTTTTGAAAAACACGCCTCACGTCCTTACAATCCCGACATTGCAAACGCATTCTTTCGTAGTGGCTATATTGAATCGTGGGGACGAGGAACCATAAAAATCATCAAAGAATGTAAACAAGCAGGAATCCCCGAACCAGTTTTTAGCTACGAATCAAGCGATATTTCCGTGGAGTTTAGAAAAGACATTTACAATGAAAAATATTTGAGTGAACTAGACTTGAACGTTAGGCAGTTGGATGCTTTACTATCTTTCAAACAACAGGGAGAGATAGTTACCTCTGCGTATATTAAAAGGTATGCGGTAGTGGATAGAACGGCAAGACGAGATTTGGTTGAACTTGTTGAGAAAGGGTTATTACAAAGAGAGGGCGAAGGTAAGGGGTCAAAATATAGGTTCCGTTAATGTCCGATAAGTGTTGGAAATGTCCGATAAATGTCCGATAAGCATACAAAACATCATTATACTATTATTTTATTATTGAACTTATAAATCCCTAAAAATGTCCCCAAAATCCCTGCTCTCCAAATGGGTTGAATACTTCAACAGTCAAGACGTTGATGGTTTAATGAGTTACTATCATGATGATGCCATCAACCACCAAACCCCCAATGGTAAAATTATTGGGAAAGACAATATTCGTAAAATGTTTGAAGACGAATTTCGTCAATTCAAAATGATATGTTATATCGAAAACATTTTTGAGGAGGGCGAATGGGGTATGTTAGAGTGGAAAGGTGATCCGGAAGGCACCATGCGTGGCTGCGGCTTTTTTCATTTTCTAGGAGGAAAAATTATTTTACAAAGAGGTTATTGGGATCAATTGTCATTCATCAAACAACAAGACCAACTAAAATGATTCATATCAAACCGATTATAGCAATTACTTGTAGCTTATTGTTTTTATTTAATTCAGCCGATAAAGTAAATGCACAAGCCGTAAATGGGAAAAGACCCAACATTATTTATATGATGAGCGACGATCATGCTTATCAAGCAATCAGTGCTTATGGGTATGGATTAAATAAGACCCCTTATATCGATCAATTGGCTAACAGTGGGATGCTTTTTACGCGTGCATTTGTAACCAACTCTATTTGCGGCCCTAGTCGCGCTGTTATGCTTACCGGCAAACACAGTCATTTAAATGGGTTTAAAGACAATCACAGCACCTTCGACGGCAGCCAGCAAACCATTGCTAAAATATTACATAACAACGGCTATCAAACTGCCGTAATCGGCAAATGGCATCTTATTTCAAGCCCTCAAGGATTCGATTATACCAATATTCTACCCGGACAAGGTCAATACTATAATCCCGATTTCATTGAAAATGGGGTGAAGAAACAAGTGATGGGGTATGTTACCAATTTAACTACAGATTTCGCTATAAACTGGCTTGATCAACGAGATACCAGTAATCCATTTTTTTTGATGTATCAACAAAAAGCACCTCATAGAAACTGGTTACCCGAAGAAAAATATTATCACTTGTTCGACAGTACTGAGTTCCCGATACCCGCCAACTATTTCGATGATTACGCCACAAGAACCAGTGCTGCTGAAGAGCAGGAAATGGAAATTGCTACCGATATGCATGATGCGTATGACCTAAAGCTAGCTTTCGATCTGCCTAAAGATAAGCAAGTAGGATTAGCCGCCGGTTGGCAAGGAAACTATAATCGGTTAACCGCTGAAGAAAAAAAGAAATGGGAAGCTGCCTATGCACCAGGTATTGACGCATTTGTGAAAGCCAATCTTTCCGGTAAAGATTTAGCCATTTGGAAATACCAACGGTACATGAAAGATTATCTCCGCTGCGTGCAAAGCGTTGATGATAATGTTGGAAGATTAATGGACTATTTAAAACAACATGGACTGGAAGAAAACACCATCATCATCTATACCTCCGATCAAGGATTCTATTTGGGCGAACATGGTTGGTTCGATAAACGATTTATGTATGAAGAGTCTTTTAGAACACCTTTAATTATAAAGTGGCCCGGCGTTACCCATAAAAAAACTACCACTACCAGTATGGTGCAGAACTTAGATTTTGCCCAAACTATTTTAGACATGGCAGGTATGCAAGCTCCAGAAGACATGCAGGGTAAAAGTATCGTGCCTGTGTTAAAAGGAAGGCAAAAAGGAGATTTACATGATGCCTTGTATTATCATTTTTATGAAAACCAAGAACAT